>JAUVLU010000019.1 GCA_030600585.1 Candidatus Cloacimonadota bacterium
GCCGACGGAGTCAGCTACTCCATATCATGGAACGGAACAGACGAAAATAATCAATCGGTTTCTTCAGGAATTTATTTTTACCAATTGGTAAATGAAATGAATAGATCAAATATCGAAAAAATGTTATTATTAAAATAATAAGGAGAAAAAAATGAAAGTAATAAGGATTATTTCAAAAAGTAAATTTGTATTTTTGTTTATTTTAGGATTTATCATTTTTTCTACAATTCTTTTTGCAGATGATCAGAAGGCTGATTCAGAAATGATATCGGTGAATGTTTACAGAACGGACATTGATGGAAAACTTGAATTTAAAGAAACAACTCAACAAAACCAAATTAATTTTCGCACTCAACCGGAGCAGATGCCCGGGTGGCCAAAATCAATGGGAATTACCCCTATGTTTGCACCTGTGGGAGCAAACGTTGCAGATATCGATGAAGATGGCTTTCTTGAAATTCTCGCTGGTTCTACAGACGGCTCATTTCATGTGTGGGATTACCAGGGCAACTATCTTACAGGATGGCCAAAAACCGGATTGAATCATATTCAGTCCAAATGCGCTATAGGCGATATCGATCCGGCATATCCCGGGTTAGAAATAGTTGCAGCAGGAAAAAACAATACACTTTACGTATGGCACAACGACGGCACAGATGTTCCCGGATGGCCGCAAAATGTCGGTGAAACAGGTGCTTTGAAATCTCCTGTTATTTATGACCTCGATAATAATGGCAGTCTTGAGATAATCCTGGGACAGAGATTATATCCTGATGGACGTGTTCTCGTATTTAATAGCGATGGTACAACCTTTCCCGGATGGCCTCAATCACTGGATTATATGTGTGTGGCAACTCCTTCCGTAGGCGATGTTGATAACGATGGAATACCAGAGATATGCGCTGTTTCTTATTATTCAGTGTATTTGTGGGATAAAGACGGGATCATCAAACCAGGCTGGCCGAAGTTGAACGTTGCCGGAGGGATGAGTTATGCTCAACCAATATTGGCAGACCTTGACGGTGATAATGATCTGGAAATACTTCATTCATATTACTCATCTAATACAGATTATGTTGGTATTTATCATCATGATGGAACAAACTATACAAACTGGCCTCAAGTCTTCCCCGGTCCGCAAACCTACGTTATGCCCGTACCTGCAGATATCAATAATGATTACGGTTTTGAAATTTTTGGTGGTGGACATTCAAACGAGATGAACGCAAAACACCTGGCGGGTGAAACCGTTTTCGGATGGCCTGTTGCAGTTCCCGGTCTGGAATGCTCTTCTATTATTTTTGACCTTAATGATGATGGAGATAGAGAGATAATTGTTGGAGATAATTCAAGCAGCCTTCACGCATTTAATGGAGATGGCTCTATCGTTGAAGACTGGCCGATATCCGCCGGAGGTTGTTCCGGTGTAAACAGTGCTGCAGTAGCCGATGTAGATGGAGATGGAGATATCGAGATCGTTCTGGTTGTTAGCACTGGAACTGTTAATTTGTGGACAATAGAGAACGTTCAATATCGAAGTTATCTTACTGAATGGGGAACTTATTTTCATGATATCTGGAACACTGGTTTCCTGCATCCACAATCACCATCCGACTTGAACGCAGAATATTTATCAGATCATATTTATCTGGTTTGGAATGCAAACTCTGAACCTGATCTTGCGGGATATAACGTATATCAGAGCGATCTTTCCGGTGGTCCCTACACAAAACTAAATGATACTCCTGTACTTGAAACAACCTATTGTGATTATGAAGGTTCAATGGAAAATTATTATTGCGTTACTGCACTAATAAAAGCAAACGCAGAATCAAGATTGAGCAATGAAGCATTTGCTCAAGTAAGTGCGAATGATGTATTGGAATCTTTTAATCAAGCTCTCTATAACTATCCCAATCCTTTCAATCCGACTACAACGATTTCTTTTTCTGTAACACAAAATTCCGATTTTGTGAATCTTGAAATTTACAATATCAAAGGACAAAAAGTGAAGACTTTTGATATTTTGGAGTCGGCGAGTCCCTCGCCGTTTTTTGCTGACGGAGTCAGCTACTCCATAACCTGGAACGGCACAGATGAAAATAATCAACCGGTTTCATCAGGGATTTATTTGTATCAACTAAATATCGATGGAAAGACAAAAGCATTAAGAAAAATGATATTAATTAAATAGTGACACATTTTTCTTGTATTCAAGCCCCAGTTTGGATACAAATAATTAACTTGACAAGAAGGTTTCCAAGCTGGGGTCTTGGAAACCAGAATAAAAAAAATGTTATTATTAAAATAACAGTCTTCCTATGCTGAAGCTGCGGAGGACAAGGAGGAAAAATGTTAGAGCAAAATGGAAATCCTTTCTTTATCTCAGGAAGGAAAGTAAAAGTTTTATTTTTAATATTCTCGATTTTTCTTTTAACTTCTGTAACTGTATATGCACAGCAAATCGTAAATGGTGATTTTGAAACGGGTGATTTCACAGGATGGACTGTAACGGGACCTCATTCTGCAAATGTAGAACAACATCAGGGAAGCTATTGCGGTCATATCCACATAAATGCGGGTAGTGCTTCTAATTCCAGTAGTGCGGGACCTCCAACTGAAATGTGGCAAATGGTAGGACAATCAGTATTTATTCCAGGAGTTGCAGATTCTTTGAATTTCGATATGGAAGTTTCCGGCTCGGACTGGCATGATGGCGGATTTGTCTGGATCATGGATGCAGATTCTGTCGGTACTTATTTTCGTCTTTTCAATACCGGCGGTGGAGGTGGAACTGCACAAAGTTATCCCTGGGAATATCACCAGGTTAATATCGAAGCCTGGGCAGGACGGGAAGCCACCATCTTTTTCTCCGGACATAACTGGAATGGATATAGCGACCATGCATGTGATATTTACTTCGATAACATAAGCGTTTCACCCACAATTCCGGACACAATTCCACCCACTGTAGAAGTTGATATTCCAAACGGTGGCGAAGTGTGGATAGTTGGCGACACACACCAGATAGAATGGACAGCAGACGATGATATGGGAATTCATTCAGACAGTGTTTTTTATTCTATCGATAATGGAACGAATTGGACTTTCATTGCTTCTCACAACGGAAATCCTCAGGAACATGAATGGCTCATTCCCAATACACCTTCCACAGAATGTTTGGTAAAAGTAATAGTTTATGATGGAGGAGATAATTCTGCAGTCGATGAATCGAATGCTGTATTTACAATCGATGCAGATAACACTCCACCCACAGTAGAAGTTATCGAGCCGAATGGCGGTGAAGATTGGGGAACGTATGAATGGCATTCTGTTACATGGGATTCTGATGATAATGTTGACGTTGTTTCAGATAGTATATTTTATTCAATAGATAATGGAGTAAATTGGATTTTTATTGCCAGCCATACTGGTAATCCACAAAATTTTTCCTGGCAGGTTCCCAATACTCCTTCAGAAGAATGTTTGATAAAAGTGATGGTATTCGATGCTTCCAATAATTTTACTGAAGATATTTCAGATGGAACATTTATAATTTCTTATGTAGAACCACCACCGCTAACCTATGCGGTTGTTATCAAACAATCAACTTATAACGACCCGGATTGGCAGGCAGTAGCAGATGCGCTTCTGGCACGTTATGGCGGGCAACTCTTTATTTGGGAAAGCTCACTAAACGAAGTTCAAAATGATGTTGCTCAATATTATCCAAGTCATATTGGATTTGTTTGTGACATGTCAACAGCATCAGCTAGTTTTGTTCAAAACAGTGTATGGCCTTTTACCAGAGCGTTGGATGATGATGCATATTGCGATGCAGTATGGGGGATCATCACAGGATATAATGCTCAGGATGCACTTAACCTTGTTTCCGGACCTACCGGATTTGAGGTGAAAACCTGTATTGGTGGAACTACTTCCTGTAATGTGAATTATTACACTCAGGGAATATCTTCCAACGAAGCTACATACAACCAATATTTTGTGAAGTATCCCGATTCTATAGATTTAGTTGAATTCAATGATGGACCAACAGATAGAACCGAATGGCTGGTGAATATGGTGAACGAAGGTGTCGATATTTTTGATTATGATCCGGTGGATATATTTGTAACCAGTGGACACGGAAATCACGACCAGTGGCAATTACATTATCCCACATCAGGGAATGAAGGATTTTTCCGCGCCAGCAATGGACAAGCTTATGGAGATCCTTATAGTGGAGATAATATCAATATAAATTCAGATAATCCAAAGATATTTTTTGGACTTGGTAATTGTTACATCGGTAAAATCTTGGGTGGAAGTAGCATGGCGCCTTGCTGGATTCATACTGCCGGAGCCTATCAATATACAGGTTATGTAATTGCGGAGGGAGGAAGTTCTTGTCAACATGGAGGAACAAAAGCTTACTTTTATAAAGTTGCCAGAAATAACACATGGGCAGAATCATATTTCCTAAGCAATATCGCTTTGAAATTTGATCTGGTAAATGGAACTCCCGGAGCCAATCCTCCCGATCTGAACGGTTCAGCTCTATATGGAGATCCGGGAATGGATATAAAGATGTGCAATGAAGGTGTATTCATGGAACCGTTATTTACAAATGAACTAACAATAAACGAAGGAACCTTAAGAGATAGCATAACATATAAGATTACCATGAACAGGGAGGGAAATCCCGGCTTTACCAGTAAATGGGGAGAACGGCATCCGGCAATAATTCTGCCTTTTAAAGCAGAAGATATTCAAATCATCTATACAGATGCAATGGCAGTAGTAGTTGAAGATAATTTTGCTTTGATGTATATCTGGTATCAGGGACAACCATCACTGGCTGAAGGAGAAACCAGGGAAGTGGTATTCACATGCAATCATACAGGAACCGACATTGAAGAAGAAATGATCCCCAAAATTGCGAAAATAAGATTGTATCAGAATTATCCCAACCCGTTCAATCCGGAAACAACAATTTCTTTCTCTGTAGCACAAACGTCCTCGTTTGTGACTCTCGACATTTATAACATCAAGGGACAAAAAGTGAAGACACTTGTTAACGAGATCCTTACCGAAGGAGAACATTCTGTAATCTGGAATGGAGATGATGATAGCAATAAATCTGTTTCATCAGGAATTTATTTCTATCAGATGAATTCCGGGAAATTTACCAGCACAAAGAAAATGATATTACTTAAATAATGACCTGATAAATTAAGACAGCCGTTCCGGAAATTACCGGAACGGCTGTTTTGTCATCTTATATCCAAGCTACGGCATACATTCTCGTATTGAGCAGAGTGGTTACCAGAGTATCGATTGTTTTTTTCTTACTTGACATATAAATCTAATTAATTTCCCTTTATTAATAATTAATATAAGTGGGAATAAAATGTCGTTATATGAGAATATAGAAAAAATTAGAGAGAGGATCAATAAAGCTGCAATAAAGGCAAATCGTGATCCTGTTGGCATTAAACTGCTGACAGTAACCAAAACACAATCAATAGAAACTATTGAAGAAGCACTTTCCAACAATATTGAATTTATCGGTGAAAACAAAGTTCAGGAAGCTGAAGATAAAATACCATATCTTGAAAACAAATTTAAAGAATTCCATTTTATCGGTCATTTACAATCCAATAAAATTAAAAAATTAATGAAACTCAAACCCGATCTTATCCATTCAATAGATAAATATTCCACAGCAAACAAATTGAATAATTATCTAAAGCAAAATATTTTGAAACAAGACATCTTGATCGAAGTGAATACCTCGGATGAAGAGAGTAAGTTCGGTGTTACACCGGATGAAACCATTCCGCTTATACGATCCATCAGCCGACTGGAAAATATCAGGATCAAAGGCTTGATGACTATCAGTATGTTCACCTCTGATGAGAAGATAATAAGAGATTCTTTTATAAAACTAAGAAAATTATTTAATGATATCAATGCTGCTGAAATTCCAAATGTTGAAATGAAATACCTGTCTATGGGAATGACAAATGACTTTGAGATCGCTATTGAAGAAGGTGCAAATATAATCCGCATCGGTACTGCGATCTTCGGAGCAAGAAATTATTAAATTGGAGAGAATATGTTAACAATAATAGCCTTTGCCGTTTTGTTGATAATATCATATTTACTAGGATGTTTCTCGACTGCAAAAGTATTTGCAAAATCATATAAAAATATGAACGTATATAAAGTAGGTTCAGGGCATCCCGACACACAGAATATTTATAACAATATTGATAAAACTCTCGGAATCTTTACGGGAATAGTTGATTTTGGTAAAATGTATTTTTACATTGTGCTGCTTAGTTTCTTATTAAATTATCCACCTGTAACCAAGGTTATTGGGAATATCGGCACCAATAATCATTTGCTGATTTTAGGTTTCTTCATGGTTATCGGTCACTGTCTGCCTGTAACACATCGATTTAAAGGCGGCAGGGGTATTTTCACATATATAGGATTTGTCTTATATTTCGCTCCATTCCCGATGATGATAATTATTGTTCTGGCAATAATCCTTGTTATGTTCTTTAAACAGATACGCTTTGCACAATATATGATAGTTCTGCTGCCGCCGTTTATTAATTTCTTTTTTGAAGATGATGCTGCCTTTTTGGCAAAAATGTTCATCGCAGCATTATTAATGGGAATCATTAATTTTATTGTATCAAAAAAACTGGGTGAGATATAGTATTTGATTTTGGAAGAAGGAGAAATAATGATAGAAAGAATCACGCATAATGATGTCGATTTAATATCATTTGGAAATGAGACTAAAGCTGAACGAAAATTACTTAAACAATTTGTAAATTATCATTGGGAACTTTATAAAGGCGAATCTCAGTACGTTCCACTTTTAGATTACGAATATCTTGGTTTTAAACTTATTGGAATGATAGGTTTTTTCGAACCTAAAAATCTCTTCTTCAAGCATGCCAAAATGCGTTTCTTCATGGCACTGAAAAATGGGAAAGTGATTGGTCGCTGTAACGCATTCGTAAACTATCGGCATAATGAACATTGGAATGATAAAGTTGGTTTTTTCGGGCAGTTTGAGTGTATCGAAGATAAGTCGGTTGCAAAAATATTGACCGAGGCTGCGGTGAATTTTTTAAAAACACTGGGAATGGATACAATTCGCGGACCGCAAAATCTTCCCGTTAATGATGCTACTCCGGGTTTTTTAACTAAAGGATTTGATTCCAGACCGGTGATGTACTATCATTATAACAAACCTTACTATTCTTCCCTTGTAGAAAAACTTGGATTTAAAGCTGTAAAAAATGTAAAATCTTGGGAAGTAAAACCAAGCCGTCCCATGGAAGAAAAGCTTGTAAGATTATGCCAGAAAATAATAGACCGCTATAATGTTACGATCGAAGATTGGGGAGCGCGCACGTTGGAAGTTCGCAAAAAAGAGATGCTGGATATTTATAATGCAGCATGGAATGATAATTATGGTTTTGTTCCATTCACACAGGAAGAATTCGACCAAATAATTGATGATATGATGCTTATCATGGACAAAAAACTGTTTATATTCCTTTACATAAAAGGGGAACCTGCTGCTTTCTTTGGCGGTGTTCCAAATGTAACGGAATGTTCAGGACGCATTGGATCTTTCAGGCACATGGAATTGATCCGTGCCATTAAATTGATACCGGGTTCCAAAAAAACCAAAGGATTCCGTCTGGGTTATCTCGGAGTTAAACCCAAATTCCGCCGTCTTGGATTGGATGGCATTATGATATGGAAGCAGAAACAGTACTCCCGCACTAAATATGATTATTGTGATATGGGCTGGGTACTGGAAGACAATAAAATGGTTATCCGAATAATTGAGATGATGGAAGCCAAAGACAGTAAAACCTATACAATTTACGAAAAGGAGATAGTTTAGATTATGATTAAAATTACAGCAATTCAAACAAAAAAAGATTTAAAACAATTTATCGATCTACCATATCGATTATACAAAAATGATCCCTTCTGGGTTCCACCTTTGAGATTTGAGCAGAAAACATTTTTCAATCCGAAAAAGAACCCCTATTATGAGCATTCTGAAGTACAATTATTCATTGCGGTCAAAGATGAGAAAGTAGTTGGCAGAATATCTGCGCAAACAAATACCCAGCACAATAAATTCCATGAAGACAAGATAGGTTTCTTCGGATTCTTTGAAGCTATAGATGATCAGGAAATAGCTGATAAACTAGTTGAAGCCGCTAATGACTGGCTAAAAGAAAAGGGTATGGATACAATGCGTGGTCCTATGAATTTTTCTACCAACGATGAATGCGGTCTTTTAGTAAAAGGGTTCAATTCTTCTCCGTTTATTATGATGACACATAATTTTGATTATTACCAAAAACTACTGGAAAACTCCGGCTTAGCCAAGAGTATGGATCTTCTGGCATATTTCATTCCCAACAAGCCAACACCCGAGAGATTAAAAAGACTTTCGGGTAAACTGCAAAAGAGAGGTAGATTTACTGTAAAGCAGCTCTCTTCCAATAAGAAAAAATTGCGCAAAGAACTGGAAGAAGTATTTACTGTTTATTCCAAAGCATGGGAACGCAACTGGGGATTTGTGCCCATGACTGAGAAAGAATTCTTCCATCTTATTGATTCCATGATCGATGTTGTACGTCCGGAATTTTTCTATCTGGCTTATGTAGAGGACAAAGCGGTTGGGTTTTATGTAGCTCTTCCGGACTATAATCAGATCTTGAAAAAAATGAATGGAAGACTGTTCCCATTTGGAATATTCCATGCACTTTTTGGGAAAAATAAAATTAACGCTCTGCGTATTATTACTTTGGGCGTGATAAAAGAATATCAAAATCGTGGCATCGATACGGTGTTTTATACAAAGAACTTTATGATTGCCAACGAACACAAAAAGATGAATATTAAAAATGCTGAGATGTCATGGATACTCGAGAACAATTTAATGATGAACCGTATCGCTGAAAATCTGGGTGGTGAAGTTCATAAAAGATATAGAATATTGGATAAGAAGATAAACTGATTTTATGAGTTGAATGAGTAAGTCAATATCCAACATTTAAAAAGAAATCGGTTTGCAGCAACAAACGACTTCTCTTCGATATTGGATATTCCGTGTTCGATATTGGGTGTTCATCCTTTTTTATAGTATATTGATCTACTAAAAAATTAGAAGGAGAAGCTCAAAGTAATAAACCAAAAAATAGGATAATATAATATAGCTTATGAAAAAAATAAAACTGCTGCCAATAGACATTATAACCTTCTGTTATATTGCTTTTAATTTGCTTTATATTCTTTTGGGATGGAGCAAAATAGAAAATCCAATATTACATTTCAGTATTTTCTCTTTAATAATTCTTATTATTTTACTGCTCGCCAAATACTCACATATTAACCCGATATTGAGTTTTATCAGGGATTCATATCCTGTGTTTATATTTCTATATTTCTTCAATGCAACTATGGCAATAAACAAAGTTATCTTCCCTGAATTTATAGATGGTTTCTTTCAAAAGATAGATCTGGCAATATTTGGATATCAGCCCTCAATAATCTGGGGTAAGATGTTAGATAGTTTCTTTATACAGGAATTAATGCATTTTGCCTACTTCAGTTATTATTTAATGTTCCCAATTCTGGGATTTACGCTTTATTTCAAGGATAAGAAAGCATTTCGCAAGTTTATATTTGCACTTAGTTTTGTATTCTATTTCTGCTATGCAACTTATAATATCCTGCCGGTTGTGGGTGGAAGATATTGGGATTCTATGATGGAACTTACCCGCATCTATCGTTACGGAATATTCAGCAGAATAATGGCTGGGATTTATACAATTTCTACTCATAAAGGCGGCGCATTCCCAAGCTCTCACGTTGCCATAAGTGTTGTCCTCACAATCTCTGCTATTAGGAATTTCCGCTGGTTAGGATATATCTATATCCCGCTTACTTTTTTACTGATCATCTCCACAGTTTACTGCCATTATCATTATTTCATTGATGCGGTCTTTGGAATAATTTACGCATTTGCTTTTTACTATCTAAGTTTGAAATTATATCACAGGATGCAGAAAAATGTTTGATCTTTCATTTCTTAATTCAGGTATATTATTCTTAAGTTCGGCTGTTATCATCCCGATCTTGATATATCTGTTTGCAAAAAAAAAACCAAAGAAAATTGTTTTCAGTTCAATCCGATTCATCAAAGAAAGCCTGCAGAAACAAAAACGTAAGATCAACCTGAAAAACCTGCTTTTACTTCTTATAAGGATATTAATAACTCTATTTGCGATCATGGCAATTGCCCGTCCTGCCATTAAAGCCGACTTCTTAAAAAAAGGAACTGAACATCCCAAAACTGCGATCGCTGTGATAATAGATAATTCCTACAGTATGAACTATCTCGTTGATACTCAGACCAATCTGGAAAAAGCAAAGCAAATTGCGCATCAGGTAAATGAGATAATTAGCGAAAACGATAATACAATTCTGCTCACCTTGAACCATAATTGGAATGACCTCCATTCAGTAATTAATGTAGGGAAATTATCTGATAAATTAATTGATGAGATCACAATTTCACCTCAGGTGACAGCATTGGAAGAGGTTCTGCAGACTGCAGAAACAAAACTGAAGGAAACTCATCTTCCCAATAAAGAGATCTATTTTATCACAGATATGCAAAAACAAAAAATTCAAAATAAATTGGAATTCCCCACTTTTATCATTCCTACATCTTCTGTTGAAGATAAAAAAAATATAAGCTGTCAGAATGCTGCTGTCCAACATGAGATCGTAAACCGCAATTTGCAGAAACAAATTGAGATCGAACTAATTAACCATTCAAAAGACCCGATGCAAGATGTGATCTATGAACTATTTATTGATGGAAACACAGTTTCTCAAAGAGTAACAGATCTGCTTCCTGAACAAAAGAAAAAAATTATTATACCGCTTGAAATAGATAGTCCGGGCTGGCACTCAGGATTTGCATCTGTAAAGAATGAAAGATTGATCTTCGATAACCGCAGTTATTTTAGCTTCTATCTCGATCCTGACCCACAAGTAGCAATAATTTCCGATGCTCTTCAAATTCCAATTGCACTTGAATCTATTTTGGAGATCTATACAAAAAATGTTTCATTAATAAATAGAGAAAATATTAATTATGAAAGCCTGCAAAAATTTGAAAATATCATTATCTATAAAAAGCAAAATCTTTCGGAAAAGTTGCGATCTATCCTGAGAAAAATAGAAGAAAACAAAGGTAGAATATTATTTATTGCCGATGAAGATCTTACAAAAGAACAGCAGAAATTTGTCTCGAAATTCTTCAACTGTGAATTCCAACAATTTAATAATAAAAGTAAAAACATAGATCAAATAAATAAATTCCATCCAATAACAAAGCTTATAAAAGATATGAATAATGTGGAAATCAGAGATTTCTGGGAAGCAAAAAGCACGTCCAATATTTTGCTTAGATCAAAGAATTTCCCAGTAGCAGTAGAACATAATAATTCTGTTCTCTGGTTGTTTGATATCGACAGTATGCAAAGTCCATTTCTGCTGGACCCTGTATTTCCAGTTTTCGCCTACAACTGCCTTCAATTCACCGGTGAGCATGATTATAGGTCATTTACTATTGGAAATAAAATACTCCTTGATTCACCAAATTTGACCCTGCCAGACGGAGCAACGATTACAACTAAAAAAAGCTATTTTTCTCCAACAACAACCGGAATTTATTTTAATGATAACAATGTATTTGCCGTGAATTTGAATTATGCGGAAAGTGAGTTTAGAAAATGGGATGAGCAAAAAATTAAAAATCTTCAGCTTCTAAATAATGACTGGAAAGATAATATTTTGCAGTCACGTTACGGTTTTGAATTATGGAAATACCTGCTGATCGCAGCTCTGTTACTTTTTATTTTAGAGATGTTGATAATTAAAAAAGAAGAACGGAAGAACTGATGTCAGAAATCAGAAAGCAGAAATCAGAAAGCAGAAAGCAGAAAGGATAAAGGATAAAGTAACTCAAAGCTCCTGCTTTGAGAAAAGGAAATCCGGCTTCGTTTCCAACTACACCGTGACAAGATGCCGCAGGAAGAATTGACTCATCCTGCTGTCCTTCTCTCAAAAGAGAAGGATCATAAGAAGCCGCAGGAAGAATTGATTTGAGATTTTCGATTAACGATTTATGATTTGAGAACAAAAAAAATCTGTCTTTCTGAACCCCATCCCCAACCCTTCCCCTTAAACTAATGGGAAGGAAGCTTTACTCGTTCCTCCGGTATTTGACGGATTGTCTTGAACCTAACAATGCCTAATTGCACCGCTTCGACTCGACGTTTCTCTTTCGAGTCGAAACTCAGAATTATTTTCTAATTGACACCTAACTATCATTTTATCAAATTCGGTTTTGATTTAATAATTAACTTGTGACATTGGAATTTAGGAGAGAAGACTTGAGGTTTATACAAAAGATTTTTAGACATAAACGTTCAAAAATAACAAAAAAAGGAATAAGTAGAATAACAAGTCCATTAGATATTTTGGATATTGAAAATGAGAATTAAAAATGTATACATTTTATATTGGCGTGGCGTGCATATGTTATGGGCAATTAGTTTTAATAAGGAGTAGTTGATGAAAATACTGTTTGCAATTATTTTAGGAATCATCTTTTTATTTTGTTTTACAGCTCTCTTTTTTGGGAATTTTAATACTAATGCCCTCATAGCTTTTACTCCTGTTAGTTTTATTGCTTTTTTTGGTTATCTCGCTTCTCAATTCTTGGGTTTAGACATAAATTTACCAGCCATATCGATACGAAAGCGAGTGTCATATCTGGAAAGTAACCAGAAAGAATTAAAACATATAGTAACAGCATTTTATAAATTTCAGCTAATGAGTATAACTATGCAGAATATGTCTGTTGGTAAAGAAAAACTCGCTAAAAAGCATAATGAAATTGCTGAAGAAATCAAAGAATACATCGGCGATGACATTAAAGATTTTATGATAGAATTATTATACATAAAAGAACATCCTTTTGGAGAAAAATAATTTCTCTCGGACTCCAGTGTTCGAGATACAAACAAAGGAGTATTTTATGAAAGACATTAAAGAAACTAAACACACAATTTACTTGTCTTCGAATGTTGAAGGTCTCTGTAAAATTTGTGGTTGTAAAATTAATGATTATGATGGGTTGTCTGGTAAAATAAATCATTTTATCGAAGAACACGGTTACAAACTCCTTCACATAGGGCAAGAAACTAGTCTCGACCACAAAGGCAATCCTTGGCAAAGCACTGTAGCGATTGTTGGTTGTTAATGAAATATCTCGCATAATGTTCTATACCTTTTATTTGCATGATCAACAAGATGTTTGTAATCATTTCGCAGGCTTTTATTTGGTTCGTTTTCAAGTAACCAATTCAGACTATTTATCAAATTGCGTAATGCACCTGAATAGTCTCTTTTGTAACCTTTTTGTTTGTCTAAATCTTCCAATAATGGATCATTCTTTTCTTTTTCACTCATCTTTGTTTCCTCCTAAAGAATTTGTAGAAACTGCCCATAACAAGTGTGTCTGCGGTGCAGTCTCGTGGTTATTTTCGGCTAAACCTTACGGTTTAACCTTTGGTCTGTCTGTCTGGGCGAAATCTTCGATTCCGCCGCACACGCCAAACATTATTAGTGGCGATATTAGCAAATTTAGGAGATTAAATGGATTATATGATTAAACTGAAATTCATAGTTATTATTGTGTTTGTAATGACTTCATTAAAACTGAATTCAGGTATTGTAAATGAACAAGAAATTGAAAGACTAAGTAGAGCTTATGGTTACATAATTGGTCAGGATTATCATTTGACTTTAATTGAAAAAGAATACCCTGATTTAAAAATTGAAGTCATAAAAGCGAGACTTCATTTTAATTCATCTTTCAGCAAAGCAAAGAAAATAATTGAAAGCGAATTAGAGAGAATCTTTGGAGATTACTTTAATGATTTTAAATCTGAAATACTAAATAAATCTTATAATATTCTCGATAATCTTGATCTTGATAAAGATTATGCAATAGACTTTTTGCATGAAGTAAATCTTAGAGCTGAGGGATTTATTGAAAGTCCTGTTTTTGAAACATTGTTAACATATGAATTTATAGATGATCCTTCATGTGAATTATCTAATGGCTTTATTTATACATATACCACAAAAAATCATCCAAAATCCAAAGGTGTAACAATTAATGCTAAACTTCCATTAAGTTGGAAACAAGAAGAAAGTGATCGCCCAAATATAATTAATAAATTTACGAGCAAAAATTACAACAGTATCGGGATTGTGCAATTTATGGTCAAAGATATTGGCTTATCTGATGATTATGTAGTTACAAATGAGGGAATATACGATATTTTTGAGGATAATACAATAAAGCAAACTATTCCAAAAGGGAGTACTTTTATATCATCAAATAGAATCGTTTTAGATGGTCTTGCTGGAAACCAAATAATCTTCAAAACTACTCAAACAAGTTTAGATATTGAAAACACATTTCAATCCGTCCACTTTGTAACTATCTATGAAAGTAAAATAATATTTTTGCAATGTTCTGTTTATTCTATTGAAGAAAAACAATTAGATGACACATTTAACAAATTTTTACCTTTATTTAGAAAAATTGCTAACTCTTTAGTGTTTCCTGATCAATATAATCAGACAACTAATACAGAAAAAAAACAGTTAAAAAAAACTGACAACACTTTTGAGCAAAATACAATAAATCATATACCATTAGAAAAATTAGGCAACATCCAAATTGCTGTAACAAGAGAACCAACAAACGGTTTAACAGAAGAGCATTTTAAAGATCCTGAAATTGTGAAAATTATCGAAGAAATGTCCATTGAAAAGTTATTGGAAAAAAGTAAGCAAGTATATCTCAACCAAGGGGGTACAGAAGAATTTGATTTTACTGATTTTTCAATTAACTCAGATTCTTGGAATTTGACTATAGATGATAAAAACTTTGTTATCGTAAAAATTAACTTTGAGGATTTAATCCAACTTATAACAATAATTGGTATAAAAAATGATGTTTTTATTAAAATATCAGGAATCAGAAACGGTTCACTTCCAATTCCTCATTCATATGGTCCTTGTGCAAAAAAAATGGAAGAAGTTTTTGAAATTAATATCCCTAAATTAAACCCAGTAATTAAATAAGGAGAATGTGAAATGTTGTACAAAATTTTAGCATATTTGCCAATTTTAATTACAATCATATTTTATCAAATTCAAAAACATAACCCAAAGTTTACAACTAGAATGCTTGTTTTAACTGTTTTTGCGTCTTCGTTTTGCAATGACTTTTTTAATGCATTATTTTGGGGATATAGATTATCTGATCCTTTATTAATTCTGGGATATATTATTGGTTTCTCAGGTTTTGGTTTACTTGTTTGTATAGTTTTTTCATTTTTCTTAAGTAAAAAAAGTAAAGAAGGCTGGAAAGAAATCTTTTTAGAGCAAATATCTCAAAAATATGGTAATAATAAAATTCTAAAAGTTGAAAGCAAAGATTACAAATTAATCGGTTTACCTTTATATAACCACAGAATGAAATCTGATTTTGAATTAAAATTTAATAATCTGTTATTGTAAGATTTAAATGCAGATAATACACAACTTCACAGCCAAGCAAGAAGAAAAAATGAAAGAACGTGGTAGCTGCAAAACATTACAGGCAATAATTTAGGATAGATTATGATTAAGTCAGAAAGTAGAAGATGTCATATTTGTGGTCATATAAGAAAATTGACTGACGATCACGTACCTCCAAAGAATTGTATGACTTTAGAAAAAGTAGATGTTCAATCTTTGCTTTCTGTAATATTAGGTAACAATATAGTTTATGACAATCACAAACTAAAACAACAATTCCAAAATGGAATAAAATACAACACCATTTGCGAAGAATGTAATTCTAAACTTGGACTATATTATGATAAAACTTTAGGTAAATTCATAAATGATTTAACTGATATATTCGATAGTAAACTTCAAATACCTCCAAATTTTACTTTAAAATCTAAACCTTTCAGATTAATAAAAGGAATTTTAGGACATTCTTTATCTGCTTCTTTAAATTTTCCAGATACTGTTTTGGATGAGAAGATTAAACCAATAATTTTTGATGAAAATAATTCCATCCCAGAAGATTTAAACATTTATTATTATATTTCTTTTATAAGAAATCCTTATGTTATTCAGAATTTTCTTATAATTCCCAATAATAGTCTTTACTTATCAAATGATGAATTAAACTCAATATTTTTTAAATTAGTGCATTTTTATCCCATATCATTCATAATAACTGAAGATAATCGTTTCAATTTGAATAATTTAACAAAATTTAGAAAACTTGAGAAAAATGAAACGGCTAACATTGACTTCACTAATTCGAAAAGATTACCAGATGATTTCCCATCTACACAAGATTTTATGATTATGCCAGGTGGTGATTCATATGTCGTTAAATAATAGAGATTCTTGCGTAAATTGTTTAATAACAAAAAGCGTGAAATGCCTGTAATAAGCGTGTCAGCGGGTAGGCTGGGTGGTTTGTTTGGGCTGAATCGTTCCGATTCAGGTTTGGTCGGTTTGTTCGGTCGTGATCGTTCCGATCCCGCCGCATACATCAACCATTATAGGAAATTTCTAATTTCTTTAGTAAAAAATAGAGTTGAGGTTAAAAATATTTACAATGAAACACTTTAAATCCGGTAGAAACAGAACCGTGAAAAGCCTTGACACCAAATTAGAAGATTTTACTTAATCCAAAAGAGGATTTTAAAATGAAAAACATTACTAAAGCCATTGAACAACTATAAGAAAAATAATTAAGGGAGGCAAACATGCCAAAAAGAAAAGAAGCAGATGCAAAAGTGGCTATCAGCCGTAAAAAAATCGGTGGAGAAATTCCAATTGTTGTAAATAAGATCACCGATAAATGCCTTTATTCCGGGTTCTTCGGTATTCTGGATTCCTCCAGGATGAAATCAATTACCGACAGGATTCTGGAAATGCTTTATGCTACCGGAATTGAGATAATTATAATTGATCTCTCCAATGTTGACATTATAGATTCAGCAGTAGCATCACACCTGGTAAGATTGGGAGAAACATGCTCTCTTGTCGGAGTAGAAACTATTTTTTGTGGAATTATGCCGCCGGTTGCTCAGATTATGATTACCGCCGGTGTTGAAATGAGAGGATTCAAAATAGCCAGAGACCTTAAATCTGCTGTTAAATTGGTGTACGAAATACAAGGACTAAAACTGGTTGAAATTGAATAGGGATTTTTTGTTATTGTCATCCTGAGTGATTCGGTATTGCCGAATCGTATCGAAGGAAAATGAAGAGTCTTGATTGTGAACATATTACGAAGATTCCGGTTACCAAGCCCCAGCTTGGTAACCAACACATACATTTCCAAGCTGGAACTTGGAAACGAGATTCTGTGCCTGAAATGCAAAAAGGAGAATAAATATCGACTACTTTGAACCTTTTACAATAGAAATAAAGAATGAGCAAAGCACTGCAGAAGCAAGAGATATGGCTTCCGTTATAGCTTCCGATCTATGCTTTGATAAAACGGGTTGTGCCGAGATTGCTCTTGCTGTATCAGAAGTTGCAGGAAATGCAGTGAAGCACGCCGGGAAGGGCACATTATCCATACGATTATCCGGTAATAGAAAAGGCTTAATATTTATGATGCAGGATAATGGGCAAGGTATAAAGAGCATAAAAGAAGCGATGCAGGAGGGTTATTCGAGCTTGAAACCCAGTTTGGGTGTTGGCTTGAACGCAGCTCAAAGAGCAATGGACGTATTTGTCATCCGCTCAAAACCCGAATCTGGCACCAAAGTTATCATGAAGAAATATCTGCCTATTCCCGAAGAAGAAACTGAATATGGAATATTTTCATTAAATGATGAGCGTTATTCGGTTAATGGCGATGCTTATGTTATCAAAGAGTTTGAAGGAGATAAAGTACTCCTTGCCGTTATAGACGGAACAGGCAATGGATTACATGCCTATGAAGTTGCTAATTTTGTAAAAAAAATTATAACTGATTATTATAGATCTGATCTGGTTACAATTGTAAAGAAATGTCATAGAGAACTAAGAAAAGAATTTGATATTTCCCAGGTTAGAAGTTGTGTATTAGGACTATTGCTCTTAAAACCGCGATCTCTGGAATATGTAGGGGTAGGAGATACTTCTATTCATGTTTATGGTAATTCTAAAAAGATCAACCTTAGAAACAGTAGAGGAATTGTGGGGGATAGATGGATTCCCGATTTAAAATTGCAAAAATTTCGCTGCGGTCGCAAAATCACAATCATAATGTGTTCCGATGGAATTAAACCACGCTACACAGAAGATGATCTGCCAATAGACAGTGATGCCCAGCAAATTGCAAATTTCATTATGAAAAATTATCATCAACAATATGGAGATGCGACAGTGCTGGTGACAAAAAGGAAAAGGTAATGTAAGATGAGCATTATTAATCGTGAACAGGAAAAAGCACTTTTTGAAGTGAAAGAATTTCTAATTTCCATCATTGGTAATGCACCGTATGGGATCGTTTCTTTCGATTTGGAAGGTGAAATTATCCTGACCAATGCTTTTGCAATTGATTATATTGGAAAGAAAATGTCTGTAAACAGCGCTGTCGGAAAAAATATATTGGAGATGTTAACCGATATTCCCATACTGAAAACTACGATTGAAAATAATTTGAAAAGAGGTAGAAGAAAATTCGATCTACTATCCGTTAAGGTAAATAAGAAATTCATGTTAATAAAAGGACGATCAATTTTGAACGGCACAATCCTTGTGATAGAGGATATAACCGAACTTAAGAACACGGAAGTAAAATTAGAAAAGCAATCCAAAGAATTATCCTCAGCAAATCTCAAACTCCAGGATCTGGATCGCATGAAATCGATGTTCATTGCCAGTATGAGCCACGAATTACGGACGCCCTTGAATTCCATAATTGGTTTTACAGGATTAATCCTTCAGGGCATTTCGGGAAAAATAGATGAGGATGCAAGGGATGATCTGAATATTGTTTATAATTCATCCAAACACCTTCTCAGCTTAATCAATGATGTTATTGATATTTCCAAGATCGAAGCAGATAAATTTGAATATCATTTTGAAAATGTAAAATTAGATGATGTATTTGAAGAAGTTGTATCGAATGTTTCCAAAGATGCAGAGAAGAAAAACCTTAAGATCAAGACGGAACTCCCAAAAGGTCTTTTTATTATCAGTGACAGAAGAAGGCTTTTCCAATGCATATTAAACTTAATGAGCAATGCTGTGAAGTTTACTGAAAAGGGAACTGTCGAATTGAAAGCAGTGAAAAAAGCTAATGTACTGAAGATAATGGTTACAGATACTGGTATCGGTATAAAAAAGGAGGACATACCAAAACTTTTTAAATCCTTTATCCGGCTCGATTCACCGCTGAAAGCAATAACAAAAGGTACAGGTCTTGGACTTCATCTCACAAATAAAATTATGATCAGTGTTTTCCAGGGTAAAATAAGTGTGATCAGCGAATATGAAAAGGGCAGCACATTTACTCTGGAAATTCCCTTGAGACGAAAGATGGAACACGGATAACATAGATGATGCTGATAAAGACGGATAAAGAATTTGTTTTGCAATAAAAATTTCCACGAGAAACTGTGTAATTCGTTTAATCCGTGTTCTATATAAATTTGGAGGTTTAATATGAAAAGAGTGTTAGTGGTAGAAGACGACATAAACAACATGAGGTTAATAACAAAATTGTTAAAAAATGAGGGATATGAACTCATTATGGCAATAACTGGAGAGGAAGGTGTAAAGTTTGCAATCGATGAAAAACCTGATCTTATCCTGATGGACATCAAGATGCCAGGTATAGATGGTTTGGAGGCGACCAGAAGGATAAGAGCATCCGAAAATGGTGACAAAGTTACAATAATTGCCATCACCTCTTATGCCATGGCAGGAGACAGGGAACAATACCTGGAAGAGGGTTTCACCGGTTATATCGAAAAACCGATAGATCCTTATACAATAATAAAGGATATCAAGACGATATGGAAAAAAAACACTTAATTCTGATAGTGGACGACCTCCAGGAGAACAGACTTCTCCTTCGGAAGATAATTGAGAGCATGGATTGTAATGTACAGGAAGCTGCCAACGGCAAAGAAGGATTGGAGATAGCCCGGTTGCACAAACCCGATCTCATTATCTCTGACGTTCTGATGCCGGTAATTGATGGTTATCGGTTTTGCATAGAAGTAAAGAAAGATGATAAGTTAAAGGATATACCTTTTATTTTTTACACTGCTACCTACACTGACAAAAAAGATGAAGAGTTTGCTATGAGTATAGGTGCAGAGAAATTTCTTATCAAACCGATGGAACCGGAAGTACTCCGAAAGCGATTGAAAACTTTTATCGAAGAATGCGAGAAGGGAAGTTCTGTTACACCAAGGAAGATCATTGAAGAGGAGAAAGATGTATTCAGGCTTTACAGTGAACGATTGATAAATAAGCTGGAAAAGAAAATGCTGGATCTGGAAAATGAAGTTACAAATCGCAAACAGGCTGAAAAAGAACTAAAGAAACATCGGGAACACCTGGAAGAACTGGTAAAAGAACGCACCAAAGAACTGGAAGAAAAGAACAAACAATTAGAACATTATAATAGATTATTTGAGGGCAGAGAATTCAGGATAAAAGAATTGAAAGACAAAGTGAAGGAGTTGAAAGAAAGATTGGGAGAATGAGTTGCGCTATATCGAAAAACCGATAGATACTTTTTCGATAATAAAGGAGATCTAGGCGATATGGAAAAAAAACATTTAATACTGATTGTGGACGACATAAAAGAGAATTTACGTTTGCTTCGGAAGATAATTGAGAGCATGGATTATAATGTGCAGGAAGCTGCTAACGGCAAAGAAGGATTGGAAATAGCCCGTTTGCAAAACCCCGATCTCATTATCTCCGATATCCTCATGCCGGTGATGGACGGATTCCGGTTTTGCAAGGGAGTAAAGAAAGATAATAAGTTAAAGAATATCCCTTTTATTTTTTACACAGCCACCTACACCAGCAAGAAAGATGAAGAATTTGCTTTAAAGTTGGGGGCAGAAAAGTTTATCATCAAGCCGTTGGAGCCGAATAAGTTTATAAAGATTATTCAAAGCATAGTTAGGGATGTGGAGAAGGGTAAGGTGAAAATCAAAGAACCAGCTTTAAAAGAGGATAAAGAGGTATTCAAGCTTTACAGCGAGCGACTGGTTAATAAGCTGGAAGAGAGGATGCTGGATCTGGAAAATGAAGTTACAAATCGCAAGCAAGCTACTAAAACTCTAAAAGAAAGTGAAGAGAAATATCGTACACTTGTTGAAAAAATGGAAGAAGGAATTGCATCCGTTGATGAAAATGAGAATTTTACCTTTGTTAATCAAGCAACATGTAAAATATTTGGATATTCTAAAAAAGAAATACTCAAAATGAACTTGAAAGATCTTACAACTCCACAAGAATTTAAACGAGTCCGTCAGCAAACCTCTGTTAGAAAGACTGGAAAACCAAGTAAATATGAATTAAAAATAATTACAAAAGATGGAAGTCATTCTATAATTTCTGTAACTTCTTCTCCATTATTTGATAATAATAAGAAATATTTAGGGGCTTTTGGAATATTTCAGGATATCACCGAGCGCAAGCAGGCGGAGGAAAGAATTGCTTATCTCAACCTTGTTCTGCGTTCTGTTCGAGATGTAAACCAGTTGATAACAAAAGAAAAAGACAGAAATGTACTAATAAAACAATCTTGTGAGATATTTACCAGAAACAGAGGATACAATAAAGCCTTGATAGCTATATTTGATGAAAACAATAAATTGGATATTGCTGTGCAGTCAGGTATTGGAAGGGATTTCCAGCTTTTAAAGAATGACATGAAAAGAGGTAAACTTTATAATTGTATCCGGAAAGCATTAAAGCAACCGGAAATTATTTTGATAGAAAATCCTCTAGTTGAATGTAAGGATTGCCCTATCTCTGATGTGTGTGAAGGAAGAAGTACAATATCCGTCAGGTTGGAATACAAAAACAAAGTTTATGGTTTATTGAGTGTAAGTATAGAAAAAAAATACCTCTGTGATGAGGAAATGTTGGATCTATTCGGAGAGGTTACCGGTGATATTGCTTTTGCATTATATCGTATGGATTTGGAAGCAGCTCACAAAAAGTCAGAAAAAATACAAAAAGTATTATATGACATTTCCAATGCTCTGAATACAATCGATAAAATGCACGACCTTTACAGCAAAATAAGAGAATACCTGGGAAATGTGATTGATACGACAAATTTCTATGTTGCATTATATGATAAGGAAACAGGAATTATTTCACTTCCCTATATGGTTGATGAAAATAAAGTCTTTACCTCATTTCCTTCAGGAAAAACACTAACTGACTATGTAATAAGAACAGGTAAACCACTTCTTGCTGATGAAGAGGTTAGCGAAAAATTAACTCAAGGTGGAGAAGCAGAAACAATAGGACCGCTTTCAAAGATTTGGCTTGGAGTTCCGTTAAAAATAGAGAATGAAGTTATAGGATCGATTACTGTACAAAGTTATACAGATGCTTCTCTCTATACAGAAAAAGATATGGAGATATTAGAATTTGTTTCAGGACAAATTGCTATTGCTATTAAACATAAACAAGATGAAGAAAAGATAAGAAAAAACCTTGCAGAAAAGAATGTCTTACTGCAGGAGATTCACCATCGTGTAAAAAACAATATGCAGGTTATTTCCAGTATGCTCGGATTGCAATCTGCATATATCACAGATAAAAGGGTATTGGAACTTTTTCAAAACAGCCGGGGTCGTGTAAAAGCAATGGCACTCATCCACGATGCTTTATATCGTTCCCAAGACCTGGCTCATATTGATTTTGCAAATTATATCAGACAATTGACTACAAGAATTTTTATTTCGTATGGAGCAAATTCAAGTTTAATAAAGTTGAAAACAGATATTCAAGATGTTTGGCTGGATATCAGCATGGCAATTCTCTGTGGTCTTATTATTAACAAACTCGTCAGCAATTCCCTCAAATACGCTTTTCCGGCAGGAAGAAAAGGAGAGATCAGTGTAAGCCTTACTTACAAGAACGAGATATTTACATTATGTGTAAAAGATAATGGAATAGGGATAGCTGACGAAATTGATTTTGAAAACCCAAAAACTTTAGGATTGTTGCTGGTACATTCATTAACTCAACAACTTAATGGCTCACTTAATTTGGAAAAAGTAAAAGGAACTTTATTTAAAATTACATTTAAGAAAATTGAACTTAAAACTTTCGGGAAAAACACTTAAAGTGGTCACCTAAGAAGGAAAATTTTGTTACTGTTTTAGAGCGAAAAGAAAGTAAAAAAGTCGTTGAAGAAATTGAAGAAATGAGAAAGTCGAAATTTGATCAAAATAGAAAACCTGATGTAATTCTAATGGATATAAATCTCGTTGGTGAGATTGACGGGATTGAAGCAGCTGTAGAAATATCAAAAAAATCCAATATTCCCATAATATTTATGACAGGTTACGACGAGCCAAATATTTTTGAACGTGCTCAAAAGATAAACCCTGTTGCTTACCTTATAAAACCTGTTGAAATTTGGGACTTGAAACCTATACTTGAATCAATCAACAAACGTGTCAGTGGGTAGGCTGGTCGGTGCTCTTCGTCTGAATCCGGCAGTTGCCGGATTCACGGGGATTCGCAAATTTTTAAGCGAGAAAAGAAATAAACTTTTTTGTTTGACAATTTAGAACTTGCTTTATGAAGTAGCTAATAATGAATAAAAGATCCATTTAATAGTTAATTGAGATTTTTAGAGGAATATTATGGCAAAAGTAGTTGTTGAGAATATAGACAAGTTTTATGAAAATGGTTTTCACGCTGTAAAAAAAGCTGATTTTGTAGCTGAAGATAAAGAATTTGTAATTTTGGTAGGACCTTCCGGCTGTGGGAAAACAACCACACTTCGCATGATCGCAGGTTTAGAAACTATCTCTAATGGTGAAATTAAAATTGGTGATAGAGTTGTGAATAATGTACTCCCAAAAGATCGCGATATTGCTATGGTTTTCCAAAATTACGCACTCTATCCGCATATGACCGTTTATGAAAATATGGCTTTTGCCCTGAAATTAAGAAAGTATAAAAAAGAAGAGATCGATGAAATTGTAAAAAGATCTGCTGCACTTTTAGAAATTGAAGATCTGCTGGATAGAAAACCCAAACAGCTTTCTGGTGGACAGCGTCAAAGAGTAGCATTGGGAAGAGCTATTGTGCGTCAGCCAAAGGTTTTCCTATTTGACGAACCGCTCTCTAACCTCGATGCAAAACTTCGCGTTCAAATGCGTGCCGAGATCAGCAAGCTCCACAAGAAACTCAACACAACCATAATTTATGTAACTCATGATCAGGTGGAAGCAATGACAATGGCAGATAAAATGGTCGTGATGAAAGATGGTGTAATTCATCAGATCGATTCTCCACTTAATATTTATAACAACCCATACAATCTATTTATTGCAGGATTTATTGGCAGTCCTGCCATAAACCAATTAAGAGGAAAGATCACAGCAAAAGGGAAAAAACTTTATTTTACTGTTGAAGATATGCAGTTGGAAATCCCGGATGTAAAAAAATTGGAAAAATTCATTGATAAAGAGATCATAATGGGTATCCGCCCGGAAGATATTTATGATGCCGAATTTGATCAGATGGCAGAATTCCCTCAATCTGCAAAAGCTCTTTGCGAAGTTGTAGAGCCAATGGGAAACGAATTTATTGTATTCCTGAAAACTGCTGATGGTAAATTAACTGCCAGATTCGATCCTAAAAAGTTTCCAACTATAGATGAAAATATTAATCTCACATTCGATATGAAAAAAGCTCATTTCTTCGATGTTGAGACAGAATTGAAAATTTAGATTTAAAATATTCTATCATTTATAGAAATATATTAAACAGGAAGTTATATGGGTGTTTCACAAGTGTTTATGATAATATTGGTAACTGTTATTGTTGCAACCAGTATTACAGTCGGAATGCAGTATTTTGCGCATGAAACCGTTAAGGCAGCTCGATCAGCTTGTTTATCCGACTTGAACTATTTTGCCAGTGTAGCAAAGTTATGGTGGAATACTCCCCTTCAACAAGGTGGTGGCGGGAAAGCAACATATCTTTCCGGTAGTGGCGGACCGGGACCCAACAATATAAATAAATTAGGAATTTATATTGGTCACAATTATCAAACAAGCGGTAATACATTTAACACAAGTAACGGCAGTTTTCAGATACTATATGGTGGCGAAAATTCTGTTAAATTCAATTGTCTCAGCAATACTAATTTTAATGGTGCGCCAATAAACATAATTTTTATTTATAATATGAAAACCGATTCCATTCAGATAAATTTAGTAAATTAATTTCGGATTAAAAAAAAATATACGCCTTAATTCTACTTCTTGACCAAGAAGAAATGTTTGTTTAATATAATGAAACGAGGATATTATGAAATTATTTATTATTATTTCCCTTTTGTTTTGCACGATTCTATCAGCTATCGATCTGCATCTTCCACTTTCTGCTATTCAAAATGCAACTTCAGGATTAGTACTCATTTATCCTTCTCCATCTGCTGCAAATAGTAATCCCGCCTGTACTTTTTCCGGCATAGAAACTTCCGCAACCTATCTATTCAGTATGGAAGATCTTCCCTTTTACAATTTTCATGTTCAATACAGATATCGTAATTTCGGCTTTCATGTTGGAAGCTCATTTCTCGCTCATCCTCTCTACAAAGAAAGCAGCAGTATGTTCAGTGTAAATTACACGTATCACGAATTCTCTATTGGTTCATCAATCCGGCATTTATATAACATGGTTGAGGAATATCATGAAGATTCAACTCTGCTGGCAGATATGGGATTACTGTGGAAAAATGGTAATATTTCAACAGGCTTAAGTGTGCGCAATGCAGCTCATTCGAAGTTTTTGGAAGAGCGGCTGCCAATTGTTTATTTATGGGAATCCTGTTTTTCTATCACACCCAAAAGCAGACTGTCTGTGGGATTAGAAAAAGAGACCGGTTTCGATTTTGCCTTTAAAATAGCCGGCAGATACGATGTTCATAAAGTTCTCACAATTCTATCGAGTTATCAATATGAACCGGACAGGATCGGAGTTGGCGCAATATTCAATCTCAAGGATTTTAGTATTTGCTACAGTGTCCGCACACATCAATATCTTTCACTCAATCATTACATTTCATTGAATTATGCGTTCTAAAATACTGCTTGTTTTCTTCCTGCTCGCAGTAATTCTTTTTGCCGAAGATTCTGAGGAAAAGATATTTTCATTTGAAGATGAAACATATCATTCCACCGAATTAAGTGATCTTCTGCAGAATATTAAAAGGAAACCTATCAATATAAATACAGCAGATGAAAACAAGCTTGCACTTATTCCATGGCTTTCGGAAAAAGATATTCAGAAAATCATTCTCAACCGGAATTCCCATAAAATTACAAAACTGGAAAACCTCACTGAGATCGGCATCGACGCTGTTACTGTGAATGAATTGAAGGATTATATAACATTCCGCTCTACAATAGATTTTAAACTGAAACAAACATCCCGACTCGAATATCATCAGCCAAAACAGTACCTTCCATCTACCTTAAAATATTTCCAGAAAACCATTTTATCTCTCAATAATTTCAAATTTGGATTTATCAGTCAGAAAGATGAAGGCGAGAAAGATCCATTTGATTTCTATTCCTATTTTTTGGAATATACACCCGAAAATTTCCTGAATAAATTCCTGCTCGGAAAATATAGATTGGCTTTGGGTCAGGGAATTCTATTCGCTCCAAAACTGGGAATGTCAAAAAGCGGGGCTGCTACTTCTGTTCCCATTAAGAAATTCAACCCGATAAAACCTTACACAAGTTCTTATGAAATTTGGGAGTTGGAAGGAGCTGCGGCAAATATCGAGTTGTCATCTTTCAATTTTATTCCATTCTTCTCCAAAACCGCTCTCAGTGCCAATCTGGACACACTTTCCTGCATAACATCTTTTAATGAAAGCGGGCTGCATCTTGATGAAGATAAGAAAAACAATGTGAAAGAAATTATTTATGGTGTTGCAGCAAAATATTCTCCGGTAGATCATTTGTTCGGATTGAATTTTGCCAAAATTAATTTTGATCATGAATTTAGCAATACTGCCCGTAAAAGCGAATATTCAGCAATTTCCGCAGATTTTGTACTTAATAGGAACGACTTCCCAACCTTTGGAGAAATTGCTTACGCACAAGAGAAAATATCGGGAGTTATGGGTTGTAAATTTGGTGAGAATGCTCTGCGGCATTTACTCTTAATCCGCTATTATCAAAAAGATTTTCCAACCTGGCACGGCAATCCGTTTTCCTCGCAAAGCCGCTTTGATAATGAAGTGGGAATATATTACGGCATGACGGTCATCCCGATGGAGCGAACCAAGATCAATTGCTATTTTGATCTGTGGAGTTTCCCGCAAACTCGCTATTTTGAAAAAATGCCAACCGTGGGAAGTGAACAATTTATCCAATTAGAAAGAAAATTTGATGCAAATAGTCTGCGCTTTACTGTTCAGCACAAAGATAAGGAAAAATATATTTCATTGGATGAAGCGAAGATCCGTGATTTTGAAAGGACTACTATTCGGGCTGACTGGTGGCAGAATATTAGTAATTTCAGATTTAAAACACGCTGCGAATTAGTTACAGAATACCTGGCAAATGACAATATTCACAAAAGCGGTATTTTAGCTTATGAAGAGATCAAATGGAAGATAGATAAGCTCACGCTTATCGGTCAGGTTTCTGTATATCGCTCCGATGTTCTGCATTATATGTATGAACACAATGTGGATGGAATTATGCAGAATTCCATATTAAAAGGTGATGGCGCGTATTCTTACTTTGTACTCAAATATAATATTTCACAAGATATGGAATTGCAATTTAAAGTATCCGACCATTGGAATACAAAAGATAAAATGCGAATGTATCTTCAAGTTGTGAGTAGTTTTTAGGTATTAATTACCCTGCCATTTATGGCTGAGTATAAATAAAAAATTGAATGTCGCCGTTTACGGCGTGACCGCCGTAAGGGTGTGTTTGGTTTACTTTCTATCTATGCGTAAACGCATAGATTATTTTTTTGTCTCGTCTCCTACTTCTCATTCCCAATCCCCTGTCTGATCATAGTTCCGATATTCGGTGTGTTTATTGTGTTCCCAAAGAGGGCTTTGGGAACAAGGATTGAGAGTGGGCTTTGGGAACAATGATCGCATTAAAATGCGAATGTATTTGCAGATTGTGAACAATTCCTAATTATTAATCGCAGTTACAATCTCGCAGTTCTGTCCTGTAAGTATTAATGTTGCCCTCACATTTTCGCTGCCGTCATTCCCAATTGAATTTCCAATTCCTACAATAGTTAATATATCATCGGATAACGAAAATGTATAAGTTCCATTACTATTTGAGATCGAATTATTATCAGCATCATAATTATAACCAAACCACATTCCCATTTTATCTACATCCCAGGTTCTATCTCCACCGCCCATATTAGCCGGGGTTTTGTAAAATGTGTTGGCTATTCCAGCGAAGATGTTCATGTCGGAGATAATTGACTGCCGATTGATCCTCGTCATCTCATGGATATAGATTGTAATCCCAACTGTAACTGAAATGCCGATAATAACAACACTCAGAAATAACATTAGAACTTGTTGATATCCCATAATTAAATTCCTTTTAATTAATAAGAATACAATCCGGAATTACAATTCAATGTGTCCGATCATTGAAATACTAATGACAAAATACGAATGTATTTACAGGTTGTGAACAATTCCTAATTATTAATTATCGTTACTATTCCGAAGTCCTGACCTGTTAAAGTTAATGTTGCTTTTACATTTTCGCTGCCGTCATTTCCAATTGAAGTTCCAATTCCTACAATAGTTAATACATCATCGGATGACGAAAACACATAAGTTCCATTACTATTTGAGATCGAATTATTAGCAGCATCATAATTATAACCAAACCACATTCCCATTCTATCTACATCCCAGGTTCTATCTCCTCCGCCCATACTTGCCGGAGTTTTATAATATGCATTGGCTACTCCTGCGAAGATGTTCATGTCGGAGATAATTGACTGACGATTGATACTCATCATATGCTGGGTAAACATTGTAAGCCCGACCGTAACAGAAAGACCGATTATGATCACAGCAAGAACTAACATTAAAATTTGTTGATATCCCATAATTAATGTTCCTCTTGATTAAGTAGAATATTTCAAAAGATTAGACATCACCTTTTTATTATTACAATAATTCATTGCTGTTGCCATTGTGATAACACCAGCCTTGAAGAGTCTGTAAAGGTCTTGCTGCATCGTAAACATTCCACTTATTTTTCCTTCGGTAAGCATCTGGTACAACTCAGTAATATTACCATTCCTAATGGCAGCCTGCACCGAATAATCCACTGATAATATTTCTTTTGCAAGTGTGAGATTATTCTGTTTATTTGGAACTAATTTCTGCGAAATGACTACTTTGAGCACATCTGCCAATCTGTATCGAATACGTTCCTGCTCATCCGGCGGAAATTCCGCAATGATGCGGTGAATACTATCGATAGTTGAACTTGTATGAAGAGTAGAAAATACTTTATGCCCGCTATCTGTAACTTCCAGAACTGTAGATATTGTTTTAGAATCCCGCATCTCACCCACAACGATAATGTCAGGGTCCTGCCGCAAAGCTTCAATTGCACCACTCTGGAAATCAAATACATCACTTCCAACTTCACGATGAGTTACAATGCTTTTATCAGAAGCATGAATAAATTCGATAGGATTACCAATAATAATTATGTGAGAATTATTATTACGGTTATTCATATCTATAATTGCATCCAATGATGAGCTTTTACCGGAACCTGTTATTCCGGTTACCAGGAACAACCCGGATTTTTCATGTTGTAGATCTAATCTCTTTACAATTAACTCAGGTATTCCCAGTTCATCCATGGTGAATAATTTCTGTTTTATAACACGCAAGTTTATCGCCAGGAAATTCCTTTCAAAAAAGATATTCCCACGGAAACGGTATTTAGAGTTTGTTCCATCCAATTTTACAGATAATGCAAAATCAAGATTTTTATTTGTGATCAAGAGTTTTTTCTGATCACTGGAAAGAATACTGAGTGCTATTGCAGTTGCTTCGTCTTCGAAAATATCTTCAACTTGTGGATTAGGTGTTTTATTACCATAAATCCGATACCAGATCTTGCCTTTAGACCGGGGACCGCCAAAATCCAAGTCGGAAGCATCTTTGGAAATCATTATTGTCAGTAATTTTTTTAGTAATTCAAAGGATTCATTCCTCCATTTAGGATTCTCAGATATTGCTTTATTTATATATTTTACCCTGTTAATCCCAAAAACAAATTCAGGGATAGCAGCTTTAAGTTCTGATGAAAAAGACAAACTCATTTTAGCCCTCCTAATTTAATAGATAATGATCAAGGTACGATAAGAGTACCTCTACCGTTTTTATTGCCGGGTGAACTATTATACACCTCCACAACATTATAAATAACCGCGATAAAATCTTGTGAGAATTCACCATGAAAATAGCTGTGGATACGGTTTATATATTCAACTACATCCTTTTCGTAATCGGTAAGATCAGGATTATCGGGATGCAACAAATATGCTATTGTTTTAAGTTTAAAAGTAGGAATTGCCATAAATACCATCACCGAGGTCGGGTCTGTCATCTGGTTCAAAAAAGTCTGTGTTCCCCGCTCAGGATTTGCGTAAAGTTCCAACGAAATCTGTTTATTCAAGTCAAATAGAGAATCAGCTTTTTCATACATTCCGATCAGGATCTCCAGTTTCTTCATAAAGTGCAATGTATCTGTTTCCGCCAGCATTTGGTTTATCTCTTTTATATTCTCTCTTTTGGGAAGGAAACCGCAGCCTTTGATCGCATTGTTAACCTTAAATCTGCTGTCTTCTCTTCGGTAACCGTAAGTTGCTACAATGGCGTTATGAGGACCTTCCAAATTCGGCATTTCACCTTTCGTAATTCCTTCAAGTGTACCAATTCTTGCCTGTATATTCCAGTGCATAAACATTTCCGGAAAATTTGTGAGTTCAAATTCCTGCCACTTGCCATCTACAAAAGCTTTAATTTTGTTCTCATCAAGTTTGGAAGCGTCAACTGTCTTTTGCACAAAAGTATCTCCATCCCAGAATGCTTCTCCGTAATGTCCGTCTTCAATCCTCTCACATGAAACTAACAACAATAAAATCAGCAATAAACAACCTACAAAAAGCTTTCTCGTAATAATCTTCATTTTCTTCTCCTATTTATAAATATTTTTTTAATTCTTTACCTTTTACTCCGGCATATAATTCAATATGTTTTTTTACCGGACTGAATGCGATCTTCGGAAAGAGAACCTCCTCCACCTGGAAAAATCCTACCGATTCAGACATATCAACTCTGATCTGAATAGGCTTCTTTTCTCCTTTGATAATATTCACTTTTTCAATTCCGGTTGAAGAATATCTATGAATATCACCAACTCTCGGTTGTTCGGAAAGTATCGTGGAAATACGTGATCTTCCCTGTTCCATATCGCAGCCGTCACCAATGAGAACCAATCCGGCTTCTAAAGTATGGATCGCCTGAGTTGCCATATGCCCAAATATACATTCGATGATCAATGATCTCATAATAACTTTTTTATTAATATCGCTGTGATAAAATTGTTCTAATATCCTATTTATGATCGGGATACCAAGATTCACTCCCATATATTCGTGTCCTTCACGCGAGACGGTCATACCAATATCATGTATCATCGCTGCTATAAGAATAGCTATTTTACTATCTTCTGCTGTACCGATATGTTCCTTTTCCAAATTCAATTTTATGTCTGCCTGTTCTAACAGATCAAACATTAAAATAGCATTCAGAGCTGCTTTTCGCATGTGTACCGGACCATGATCATTATACCCCAACCTTTTTATCGATACAATGTTTGCATAATCTTGAAGTATTTGTATCTCCTTATCTGAAATAATGTATTCCATTACTGCGAGCGGTCTGCCGGTCAATCGGGTGATTATTTTCCTCTCAAAATTTATCTGTATAACAGATTTACTCATTTACCCTCCATTTCAAAATCTTTTAAATGAATTCTGCATAATAACAATATTGTCATTGCGAAGAATCTTACAAAGGAATTCTGCTGAAGCAATCTATGTTGCTAACCAATAAATATTTAATGAGATTGCTTCGTTTGCCACAATAAGAAGTATATCTCGCAAAGACATCGTTTTTTACTTTTCTCAAGAAAACACTCTATTATGCAGAATCTTTTAATTTCTTTAATATAAGAATATTCAAATTTTATTTAAGACAGAAACAATGCAATATATTTTTTTGAAATAAAAAAAATTGACACAGAAAACGCCCCTTTTAATTTGACGTTTCGTTGTGTTTTGAGCGTATTTAACGTGTGTTTTCGGGGGTGTAACTCAGCGGTAGAGTATCTGCCTTTTAAGCAGAGAGTCGACGGTTCAAATCCGTCCACCCTCACCAAAATAGATGTGTCCCGTTGGTCTAGTGGTTAGGACTCAGGATTTTCATTCCTGCATCAGGGGTTCAATTCCCCTACGGGATACCATTTTTAACAGCCGACCGGTTTTTGCCGGACGGCTTTTTTTATTATCCACTATAAAATAAAAGGTGCAAGCCGGAGCCTGCACCCTAATTTTTTGGTTTAAAACCTTGTTAACTTCTTGACACCAAAACCTGATTTTCTAATTTCAAGATATTAAAGTTTCAACCAAACGATGTCAAATTTAGTAAATGAGACAAAAGGAGTCAAGATGAAAAATTATCGACTTGGAATTGATCTCGGTGCAACTTCTCTTGGATGGAGTTTAATTGAGCTTGATAACAACAATGAACCGGTAAAATTAGAAAAGGTTGGAGTGCGCATTTTTCCGGATGGCAGAGATGCTAAATCTAAAGAACCATTGAATGTTACTCGTAGAATAGCTCGCGGAATTCGTAAAAATCGAGACAGGTATCTGCAAAGAAGAAATGATTTGATGGAATATCTGGTTGAAAATAATTTAATGCCAAAAGATATTACCGAAAGAAAAAAACTTGAACATCTTGATCCATATTATCTGCGCGCCAAAGGTTTAGATGAAAAACTAGAAATGTTTGAATTCGGTAGAGCTATTTTTCATTTGAACCAAAGAAGAGGATTTAAAAGTAATAGAAAGTTAGATGCACAAGATAATGAAACATCTGTGATGAAAAATGCAATTAAAGAATTAACGGAAAAACTGCAAGAAACAGATTCACGAACTCTCGGTGAATATCTTTATAATTTGAACAAAGATTTACCCAAAAAAGAAATCGTTAATAGTAAACCAATGAGAGTGAAGAAAGGTGACAAATCTTATAACTTCTTCCCCGACCGAACAATGTATCTTGATGAATTTGAGCAACTTTGGGAGAGACAACAGAAATTTCATCCTGAGCTAACAAATGAGATAAAAACAGATATCGAAAATATTATATTCTATCAAAGACCACTTAAACCACAAGAGAAAGGAAGCTGCCGGTTTGAGGAAGGAGAATCCCGTTGTTCTTTCGCTTATATTACAGCTCAAAAATTCCGTATCTTCCAAGAGCTTAACAATCTTGAATTATTAGATTTTGATAAGAAAAGCCATAAATTAACTGATGAACAACGAACAATAATTTTGCGCGCATTGTTAACGCAAAAAACTGCGACATTCAAAGCCTTACGTAAAAAATTAGGAAAAGAATATGTAATGGATCATACATTCAATCTGGAAAGCGAAAAAAGAAAAGATTTGAAAGGTGATGAAACTTCTGCCGTAATGAGAAAAGATAATTACTTTGGTGATAAATGGGATGAACTGGCTGATACAGAAAAAGATGAGATAGTTACAAAAATCATGAATGAAGACAATGATAAAGAAATTGAAGCAAATCTCGTAAGTTGGCTTGAAAAAAAATATTCTCTGCCGGAAGAAAATGCTCAAAACATCGCAAATGCATCTCTTTCTAAAAAGATCAGCAATCTCAGCAGAAAAGCCATTTTAAAACTTTTACCATTCCTGCAAGATGGTCTTATCTATTCTGACGCATGTGAAAAAGCAGGTTATAAACTGACTGATGAAGCACCGGAAGAACCAAAATATTTTAAAGGTGATCTTCCATATTATGGAGAACTATTTGAGAAAGATGCGCTATTTGGCGACAAAACAGAACTCAATAAAAAATATCCCGAAAAATATTACGGCAAAATTCCCAATGTTACAGTTCATATCGCCCTTAATCAATTGCGTAAATTTGTTAATGAACTTACACAAACTTACGGTGCACCAAAGCAGATCGTTTTGGAACTGGCAAGAGAACTCAAACTTGGTAGAAGTAAAGTTGCCGAGATCGAAAAAATTCAGGCAAAAAACAGAAAGAACAATGAAAACATTGCTGTAGAATTAGAGAAAATAGGAGTTGAAAATAATTATACAAATAGAACAAAATACAAACTCTGGGAAGAACTTGATAGCGACCCAACCAAACGCTGCTGCCCTTTTTCCGGTATTCAAATTCCAATACATAAATTATTTACACACGAATTTCAAATTGAACATATTCTGCCAAAATCTAAAACATTTAACGATAGGATGGTAAATAAAACAATTGCCCACAGAAAAGCAAACCAGGATAAAGGTGAACGAAGTCCGTTTGAAGCTTTCGGGCATGATCCAGCAGGATATAACTATAATGAAATTCTTGGAAGAGCAGAATATTTACCATTTGCTAAAAGAAAAAGATTCTTCCCCGATGCAATGAAATATTATGAAGATGAAGGAGAAGTTTTAAGCCGAATGCTTACGGATACGCAATACATGAGCAGAATTGCCAGAAAGTATATGGCTTTTGTCTGTGGGAAAAATAATGTCTGGTCAATTAATGGACAGCTTACCGCCAAGCTGAGATCAAAATGGGGACTGAATGAACTGCTTTCCGATGACAGCACAAAAAATCGTGCCGACCACCGTCATCACGCAGTCGATGCCTTTGTGGTTGCCTGCACTTCTCGTTCTACAATGCAGAAGGTAGCAAGAGCAATTGGCAATTCACGCGATAAATTCATCGATGAAATGTTACCGCCTTTTGAACAATTTAAACACAAAGAGATGAAACAATTACTCGATGATATGGTCGTCTCTTTCAAGCCCGATCACGGAAATGCAAAAAAAGCAATTAGCGAACATAAAACAGTGGGACAACTTCACAAAGAAACCGCTTACGGTTTGGTTGGCAAAGATGAAAAAAAAGGAAAAATAATTCTCTCTGTGAGAAAGGAATTGGTAAGTTTAGACAGCGTTAAAAAAATTAAAGAAATTGCCGACCCGAGAATTCGTGCAACTTTATTGCAGCTAACCGAAGGAAAAACAGGTAAAGAAATAACCGGAATTCTCTCTGAATACTCTAAAGAAACTGGTATTAAACGTGTTAAAATACAAATTGAAAAATCTTTAGATAGTGTTGTCAGAATTGAAGACAACCTGGGTAATTACAAATACTACGAGTTACGAAACAATTATTGTGCCGATATTTACTGTCCCGATAAAGGTAAAAAAACCGGCAAGTGGCAGATTGATATTATCCCGATGTTCTATGCTCATAAAGCTAATTTTACACCAAACTGGCAAAGAGAAAACCCAACTGCAAAAAAGATAATGCGGCTCTACATTAACGATACAGTTGCTTACGAAGAAAATGGTAAAACAGAAATCAGACGTTTGAAAAAAATGACAGGTAACATAATTTATTTACGTGAAAATACAATTGCAAAAAAAGAAAAAGGTAAAGAAGATATTGGTGAACAATTTAGTCCTAATATCTTACAAAATAGAAACGCACGCAAAGTTGGAGTTGATATTTTGGGTAGAGTAAGCGACCCGAAAAAAGCAAAATGAAGATCGTTGAAATATCACAAAGCGGAGTACATTTAAAACTTTACCGCGGTTTTATGTTGGTGTATAAAAGCGGTGAAGAGATCGGCAGAGAACCAATAGATGATATTGACTGCCTGCTTGTTTACGGTTATGGTGTAACCTATTCTCATAATCTGTTGGTTAAGTTTTGTGAAGTGAATATTCCAATAATTCTTTGCAGTAATAATTTTATGCCGATTGGATTTGTAATGAGCACCAATGTTAATTATGAAAGAAAAACCCGTCTTCAGGAACAAATTAATGTTACTCTTCCATTCTCTAAAAAGCTATGGCAAACCATTATCAAAGAGAAGGTACGTAATCAGCAAATCGTATTAGAAAATGCTGATGCAGAAGCAAAAGATTTTACCTATCTCATCGGTAAAGTAAGATCCGGCGATATTGATAATGTAGAAGCTGTTGCAGCGCGCAAGTATTGGAAGCGTTTGTTTGGTGAAGGTTTTAAAAGGGATTTTGATCTTGGGGGTATAAATAGCTTCTTAAATTTTGGTTATGCAATTTTGCGAAGCTGCGTAGCTCGTTACTTAATTGCAACCGGCTTAGATGCTTCAATTGGTTTACATCACAAAAACAAATTGAATACTTTCTGTTTGGCAGATGATATGATGGAACCTTTTCGCCCTTTTGTGGACAATAAAATATTAAAGATGAAAATATGCGATAAAGATGTGCTTTCTCCGAAATATAAAAAGGAACTTGCAGGTTTTCTCGATGATAGATTCTTAATGAAGTATGAACAATTATCATTACAAAATTGTATTAAAAAATCTGTTCTATCACTTCTCTCTTCATATCGTTCAAAACAAGATCATTTGAAATTCCCCGAGTTTAAATGATCAGCGGATTCCGATTGATGTGGATGATGGTTATGTTCGATCTTCCAGTGGTTGAGAAGAAAGACAGAAAAACTGCTTCCAGGTTTCGTAAATTGTTGCTCGATGAAGGTTTTGATATGTTCCAGTTCTCCGTTTATATGAAATTTTGCGGTACAAGAGAAAGAACAACCAAATATGTAAACACAATTAAAGATAAAGCACCTTCAAATGGAAAGGTCAGTATCTTGTTTTTTACCGATAAACAATTTGGAAATATTATAAATATTTTCAACAGGGAGAGGTATGAATTGCCTAAAAGATCGGAGCAATATGTCCTTTTTGAAGACATTCTAACAGAAAATTGACAGGCATATTGAGTCAAAGCCCTTACTCGTAAGGGCTTATAAACTCAATACTTTAGAAAATCAGGTTTTGGTGTCAAGTCGCAACTAATGACTGTGAATTAGGAGTCATGCCAAAACTTTAGAAAATCAGGTTTTGGTGTCAAGTCGCAACCATTCTCAGTTTGATAGTATTCTTTCATTTACTTTAGAAAATCAGGTTTTGGTGTCAAGTCGCAACCGGCGGTATCTTTGTTCCGGGAGAAGAGACACTTTAGAAAATCAGGTTTTGGTGTCAAGTCGCAACTTATCCTAACAGCTATATCCTTTTCAGCTTACTTTAGAAAATCAGGTTTTGGTGTCAAGTCGCAACAACACAACCAACAAACTTGACGATAAGCTTACTTTAGAAAATCAGGTTTTGGTGTCAAGTCGCAACACATCGTGCCTGCACGTGCTCGCAAGCAGTACTTTAGAAAATCAGGTTTTGGTGTCAAGTCGCAACTCTGGCTTTACAAGTGAGTTTTATATGATTACTTTAGAAAATCAGGTTTTGGTGTCAAGTCGCAACGCAGCCAAAGCTCCCAAGCACGGAAAATATACTTTAGAAAATCAGGTTTTGGTGTCAAGTCGCAACCTTCCGGTGCTGATACTCGCTCTAGTGATAACTTTAGAAAATCAGGTTTTGGTGTCAAGTCGCAACTTACTCTGGAGATCATTATCAATGTTAGAAACTTTAGAAAATCAGGTTTTGGTGTCAAGTCGCAACACCTGGTCTGCAAAGGTGTCAGCGATGTCGACTTTAGAAAATCAGGTTTTGGTGTCAAGTCGCAACAACAGCTTGATACAGTCTCAAAACGTCTGTACTTTAGAAAATCAGGTTTTGGTGTCAAGTCGCAACAGATAGAACATGGAAGAGAAGGACTGTTGTACTTTAGAAAATCAGGTTTTGGTGTCAAGTCGCAACACGCTTGATCAGCAAGCGAAGTATTTGGAAACTTTAGAAAATCAGGTTTTGGTGTCAAGTCGCAACTTTGTTTTATATCGATGGTCACAAGTTTGAACTTTAGAAAATCAGGTTTTGGTGTCAAGTCGCAACTGATTTTGTTAATTTCATTTAATTCTCCCTACTTTAGAAAATCAGGTTTTGGTGTCAAGTCGCAACTCGAGCCGGCTGAACTGAACTATATGATGCACTTTAGAAAATCAGGTTTTGGTGTCAAGTCGCAACTTAGTCGTACTAATGCTCTTTATGAGCTTTACTTTAGAAAATCAGGTTTTGGTGTCAAGTCGCAACTATATTGGGATGTATGGTTTATCGAATTTATATTAAAATCAATTCGAGATGAATTAATTGTCGGTATAAATGACGGTATAAGTGTCGGTATAAAATTATCAAAAACTGAACATCTCGTTTTAAAAGAAATTGAGATAGATAATAATATTACTGCTATTTTATTGGCAGAAAAAACAGGGAAATCAGTTAGAACTATTGAGAGAATCATAAAAAAACTACGCGAAAACCATATTATTAATCGAGAAGGTTCAAGAAAATCAGGACATTGGGTTTTAATGAAAGATAATAAACGGTAAATGAGCTGGAAACCTGAAAAGATTTCTTCAACCCTGAAAAAGTCAATTACAAGAATTTAAAAAAAGAGACTTTTTCAGGGTTATTTTCATGTTTTGTTATTTCTAATCCTTTCTTCGTAGTGGCAGAACATCGTTCTGCCTTTGTTGTGGACAGTACAATTTTATTTCTGAACCCCTCTTAATAAGCCAAAGGCTTATAAATCTCCCCTTTCCGTCTTCTATAAATCGGCTTTGCAAAGCAAAACCATTTCTTCTTCGTTTCGCCGCGACAAGCCGAAGGGGAGCGGATAATGCGGACAGATCGCTGAAACTGACAGATCGATGATCTGTCACTACGAGTTTATTTTGTCTTTATACTTTTTTGTTAAGAATCTGAAATTTCCTTTTCGCAGTGTGATGTTTTCACTATCGAAGAATTCGAGCAGGATCATGGCAGTACCGCGGTTCGTATTAAGCAGATCACGCAATTGCGACACTTTAATGCCTTCGGTTGTTTCTATAAGTCGTTCAACTATTATTTTCTTTGCTTCTTCTACAAACTCAGAATGAAAATACTTCTGCTGGAGGAAGTAGATATTCCCATTATCAATCAGGTAGGATATTATTTGCTCCATTTGTTTTTTAGATATATTTTCATCGACCGCCAGATCATTCAATTCGACAGGATCGACTGCGTTATTACCTTTCGATCTTATCAATTTATCGGTTTTCTCGATCATTGTTTTTATCTCATTACTCAGTTTAACTTCGTGAGAAGCTATAACCCAGGTTTTTCCCTCTTTTCTGAGCTTTGCTTTATCTTCCAAATTCTGTAATATCTGAGTTAACGTGATCTTTGTTACTTGCGTTTGATCTTCTCCAAAAATTCCCATTAATTCCTTAAATGTTATACCGTTATTTTTTAAGGGATTCTTCTGATGAAAATTTATTAATCCTGTAAGAATTTTATTTTGATAAGCAGTATTCATTTTCTTATTTAATAAAATTGTTTCATCATCAGATTGGTAGAAAACTATATCTTCCGGTAATTTTTGGAATATTATTTCGATAAGGTCATCAGGTGGCACATCAAGATATTCTGCGATAGTTTTCTGTGAAATTGGCAGTGCGGATTTCCGTACTTCTGCAGCAACCATTTCTTCCAGTTCGCCACTTGCAATTTTCTTCACGATCTCTACCTGTGTTTCTCTTCTGCGGCGATGATGCAGAGGGTACGGATCTACCACATAACCTCCGCCCAACGTGAGATTACCGGATGAATTACGAATAATGAATTTATCGTTATATTGTGTAATTATGGGATGTGGTAGATACACTTGCGCCAGACAACTTTCACCACTTTTTAAGTGATCTTTATCCAGCAAGTGTATCCGCACCATTATGCGATTTGTTCCCAATAAAAAAATTACCTGATTCCATAATCCCAAAGTAACATCATTTTGATATATACTCAGTTTAATATCAATCAGTTTAGTCGATTTTATCTTTTTATTAGAGAGTACCATTCCGTGTTTAAAATCTTTCTGTTTAAAACCAACCAAATTGAATGACGCTCGATCTCCGGCACTAACTTGAGAAACTTCTTTGCCATGATGTTCCAACCTTCTAATTCTCAATTCCTTTTCATTGGGAAGCAGATAAACCGTCTCATTTTTCGAGATCATACCCGAGATTATCGATCCGTTCACAATAGTGCCAAAGCCTTCTCGGGTAAAAATGCGATCGATGTACATGCGGAAAAGACCTTCTGTTTTCCTTTGTGGAACGGAATCAACCAGAGTTGATATTTCATTTATGAGTTCTTCTATTCCCTGCTTTGTTTGGGATGAAACTTTAATTATGGAAGCATCTTGTAAAAATGAATTTTTTACAAAATCCATAATTTCTTCGGTAGCAAGTTCTAAAAGTTCTTCATCTACGAGATCAATTTTTGTTAGAACGATCATTCCTTTTGTAATTCCAAGAGTTTTCATGATCTCAAGATGTTCTTTTGTCTGCGGCATTATTCCTTCGTCAGCGGCGATAACAAGAAGCACAAAATCAATTCCGCACGCTCCGGCTACCATTGTCTTTATAAAATCCGCATGTCCGGGCACATCCACGATTCCCACACTATTTCCGTTCGGAAGATCGATATGCGAAAATCCCAGATTAATTGTGATGCCGCGTTCTTTTTCTTGTTTATGTGTATCGCAATCGTAACCTGTGAGTGCTTTTATCAGTGTTGTTTTGCCATGATCTACATGTCCGGCAGTCCCCATTATCAAGTGTTTAGTTTCCATTATTCCTTCTTTTATTAATTCTCAATATTTAAAATCCGTAATAGTATTTTTTCGTCAAGAACACATTGGTATATTCTGTTTGGAAAGCAAAAAAAATCTTTACATAAAAAAAAGTGTAAAATTCTTTGTTTCAAATTATAGAGAGGACGGAACTGGTGTTCCAACTGGTCTTCAAAACCAGTAATAGGCAGCTAAAACTGTTTACGGCAGGTTCGATCCCTGCCCTCTCGGCCATTTATTAATAATGAACTTTTCACCGCTGATAGCAGAAAGATATAACCACTGATACACACCGATAAACACGGAGAGAAGAAAAAGTAAAAACAAACAAGAACGAATCTAACAAACTTTTTTGCCACTAAGAGCACTAAGTAACGCTAAGAACATCATTCTTTAATTTAGTGAACCTTCGTGAACTTCGCGGCTAATTACTTCCCTTTTTTTTTACAATGAACAAAACAAAATTGACAGATTACTGCACTCTGTTTTTTTGTATAATTAGAAACTCGTAGGAAGGAAATATGAGCAAATTAATCTTATTCTTATTTTTGATATTAGTAATATCTTCTTGTGTAGATAACTATCCAACATTCGATGCAGAAAATGCGTTTGCCCATCTGGAAAAGCAATGTGAACTTGGCGTGAGATACCCCGGTTCCGACGGCATTGAACTTTGTAGAGATTACATAATTAATGAGTTAAATAAATGCAGCGCAGAAATTGAATTGCAGAAATTCACTATAGTTCTTAATGGAGAAGAAATTGATGGTGTGAATATACTGGCAAGTTTCTATCCTCAAATGAGTCGTCGCATTCTTCTTGGTGCTCATTACGATACCCGCCCATGGGCAGATAAAGAAGAAGATACTGCACTTCATAACACTCCAATCCTCGGTGCTAATGATGCTGCAAGCGGTGTTGCTGTTCTACTTGAACTGGCAGAAATTATCTTTATCCGGCAGCCTCAGCAATTTGGGATAGACATGATCTTCTTTGATCTGGAAGATATGGGAGAATACGGGAAAAATGAAACATGGTGTTTGGGTTCTTCTTACTTTGCAGATAATTATACAAAACCAAAACCGGAGAAAGCAATTGTTATAGATATGATCGGTGATGCAGATCTTTCTATAAATATGGAATATTTTTCTTATCATAATTCCCCAAATCTGGTTAAGGAAGTTTGGGAGATCGCAGATCAACTTGGATACAATGAATTCAAACATAGAATAACAAATAGGATATATGATGATCATTATCCGCTTATTGCTGCAGGTTTTAATGCCATAGATATTATCGATTTCGAATATCCGTCATGGCATACATTGGAAGATACACCGGATAAATGTTCCCCTCATTCTTTGAAAGTTGTGGGGCAAACTATGGTTAATTTAATATATCAGGAAAAATGAAAAAACTGAATAATCTTCTCACTTCCAATGAACAGAAACTTCTGCTGTTCATAGTTTTCTTTGCCTTTGCCGGTTTAGTAATGAGATATACAGGGCTTACTGCTGAAGAAGACGCAAATTCAACCGACAGCTTGAATTTCCAACAAGATCACCAATTGCAATACGATCTGCAAAATATTACAAAAGAAGAGCTTATCACAATACCCGGAATTGGAGATAAAAAAGCAGAAGACATCCTGCAATATAAAGAAGAGAATGGCTTCCAAAAAAAAAGCGAATTAATGAATATTAAAGGTATTGGGCAAAAGACTTATGAAAAGATCGAAAAGTACTTTATTGATCTGGCTTTTGAAGATTCTACAACTACAATTATTCCTATTAGACAAGGAATGAATTCCGTTCCAAATATAATAAATATTAACACAGCAGATAAAAACGAATTGACAAAAATTACAGGTATTGGTCATTCAAAAGCAGATAAAATTATTGCATTAAGAGAGAAGATCGGTAGATTCGAAAAGAAAGAGGATCTCTTGCAGATCAAGGGAATTGGAGAAAAGACGTTGGAGAAAATAAGCGGTCAAATAACGCTGGGAGAGTGATTATGTCTGATAAAGCAACACCTACAATTACTTTAGCTGAATTATATGAAAATCAAAATCAGTATATCGATGCTTTGGTAATTTATAAAAATCTATATAAAAAAAATCCGACGGAAGAATTGCAAAACAAAATAGATGAATTAAAAGATAAAATTTTCAAAGAGAATACACTGGAATATTCTGCGATCATCGACAAAATATTTACAGAAGAAGAAAAAAGACTTTTTCATATCCTGCCTCACGAACAATATAAGGCATACAAAGAATCGCAAGCTGAACTGAAAAATGATGAAACATATCCTGAGGAATTGATAGAAGTAAAAGAAGAAGTCACTCCTGACGACACAAAAAAACCTGAAATTGAAGAAGAACTTACAATTAACGAAGAAGAAACTTTAGATAAAGAAAACACAAAAGAGACTGAAGAGGAAATTGACACCGAAGAGACAAAAGAAGAACTTATACCTGAAATTGAAGAAGAACTTCAAATTGATGAAGAAGAAACTCCGGATATCGAAGATACAACAGAAATTGAAGAAATAATTGATACCGAAGAAACAAAAGAAGAACTTGTTCCTGAAGAGGAAGAAGTAGCCCGGATTGATGAAGAAGAAACTCCGGACATCGAAGATACAAAAGAAGAACTTGTTCCTGAAGAGGAAGAAACGATCGAGCTTGAAGATACACTAGAAAATGATGATACGTTGGAAGATGACATCTCGCTTGAAATCGACGAAGATATTTCGGATGATCTGAAAAAATCGGAAACCATCACCGAATTGAATACCCAAACTGAAGATTCTAATTCCATAGAAGATCTCGTAGAAAAGAAAAAGGAAGCTGAACAAAATGAATTAATTGATACTGAAGAAACTGATCAATCAATTAATAACGAAAACGAATTTGATACAATCGTGAAATCTCATGATGATAATCAGATATTAAGTTTATTAACAAAACTTTCCAATATAAGACCCGATATTGTAGAAAGAGTTCTTAAAGAAAATGTTGGGTCAGATACATCTCTTGCAGACATAAAATTATCTGATTTGAATTATGTAGTTGAATTACTAAAAGTTTCAGAAAATGTCGAAAGAGAATAAAACAATTAATAAACTGTGCATTAAATGCACTCATAAATGTAAGCAGTCAGCCGAGACACTTCTGCTGAGTTGTCCTCATTTTGAGATGGAACCTCAGCAGTTGGAAATAAAATTTTCATTCTCGGGTAAAGGCAGCAAATGAGAATAATAACAGGAAAATTCAAGAAAGCAAATCTGTTTGCTGTCCCCGGTAAAACAGCCCGTCCTACAACAGATTACATCAAAGAAGTTATCTTCTCTGTTATCTCATCCTGCTCAAATAAGAACATCCTCGATCTCTATGCCGGAAGCGGTTCACTCGGGTTTGAAGCTCTCAGCAGGAATGCCGTTTTCGTGGATTTTGTAGATTTTTCCGATAAATCTATTAAAACAATGAAACGCAATATTGAGAAACTAAAATGCACTTCCGATTGCAGGATCCACAGGAAAAAAGTAAGTGCTTTTTTGAATAGCTGTGAGAAACAATTCGATCTGATCTTTTTGGATCCGCCTTATAATAAAGACTTGGTGAATAGTACAATTGAAAAAATTGTTGATAATGAGCTGTTAACCGAAAACGGCTGCATCGTGATAGAACATTCTCCCAGAGAAAAGTTATTAGAAAAATGGGATGTGATGACAAGATATCACAAAAATTACGGAAGCAGTGTCATAACTGTTTTGGCAAATGAAAATTTGTAAGGTTTGACTTGATAAAGAATTAAAATAGTAATGTGCAAAATTATTGAACGGAGTTTGTAATGAAAATTTATAATACGCTATCTAATAAAAAAGAGGAATTTATTCCGATAGAAGCGGGTAAAGTAAAAATGTATGTCTGCGGACCTACAGTATATAATTATTTCCATATTGGAAATGCAAGACCGCTCATCTTTTTTGATGTTGTAAAAAAATTCTTTGAATATATTGGAAATGAAGTTACCCTTGTGCGGAATATTACCGATATTGACGATAAACTTATCAATCGCTCTATAGAAGAGAAAATTCCTGTAGCAGAAATCGCAGAAAAATATACCAAAGCTTTTTTTAATGATTGCAAAGCCTTAGAAATAAATCCGGCTGATCATCATCCAAAAGCTACAGAATATATTGATGAGATGATCAAACTTATTAAGAAACTTGAGGACAAAAAGTTTGCTTACAATGTAAATGGTGATGTCTATTTTTCTGTTTCGGAGTTTAAAGAATACGGCAAACTTTCCGGTAAAATATTGGAAGACCTGCAAGCCGGCGCTCGTGTTGAAAGTAATGAACAAAAGCGACATCCTGCCGATTTTACACTCTGGAAAAAAGCAAAACCAGGTGAGCCAAAATGGTCAAGCCCGTGGGGTGAAGGACGCCCCGGCTGGCATACCGAATGTGTGGTTATGTCCCGCAAATTACTCGGTGAAACTTTCGACATCCATGGCGGTGGAATCGATCTTATTTTCCCACATCATGAAAATGAGATAGCACAGGCTGAAGCTTCTAATAACCAAAAACTGGCAAATTATTGGATGCATAACGGATACCTTAATATCGAAGGTGAAAAAATGTCTAAAAGTTTAAATAATTTTTTCACTGCGCGGGATATTCTCAAAAAGTACGACGCCGAAGCGATCAGGTTTTTCTTCCTTTCCAAACATTATAGAAGTCCGATAGATTTTAACGAGAATATCATTAAAGAATCAAGTCAGGCTGTTAAGAATTTTTACAATACAATAAAAAATGCTGACTATTTAACCATAAAAAATAATGATTTTGAATATACAGAAGTTCATCTTCAACATAAAAATAATTTTATAACTGCCATGAATGATGACTTTAATACGGCAAAAGCAATATCTGTGTTATTCGATATTAATAAAGCTTACAATAAAACAAAAGATACAAATTTCATTCACCTTCTAATTGAACTGGGAAATATACTTGGATTCTTTTATGATCTGAAAGAGAAACTCAGCAATGATCTTAGTGATATTTCCGGCGAATTGATAGAGCTTCTTATAAGTTATCGGCTTCGCTTCAAAAAGGAGAAAAACTGGGAAATGGCAGATGCAATTCGCGATGATCTGAAAAAAATGGGTATTACCCTAAAAGACACACCCGAAGGGACAGATTGGAATATTGAAAAGTAAGAAATTCCAGTAAAGACATTGAATTGTTTCACTTTATTGTAAATTCTTGTATAGAGCCTTTCTTTGGTATTTGTATCTTATGAAATAAAATAATTTTATTACCAATATTTTTTTATTTGAATATACATAAAAAGATTTGACACATATAGGCAAAGAAAATTTTTTGTCTATTCGGTTAGTTTTGATCTTTTTATGAACATAAAAGTGATATTTATTGACGGAGAATTACCCGAAAAATTCTCTGTTTCAACATCAGATTGCCGACATGGCTCAACGGTAGAGCACTCGACTTGTAATCGAGCGGTTGTGGGTTCGATTCCTACTGTCGGCACCATTAGTTTGAATAATATTTTGCAGTGCAAAATATTTTATTATTGGAGGGGTTCCCGAGTGGTCAAAGGGAACAGACTGTAAATCTGTCGGTGGATGCCTTCGGAGGTTCAAATCCTCCCCCCTCCACCATTTTTTTAAATTTCAATAAATGCGGGAGTAGCTCATTTGGTAGAGCATTAGCCTTCCAAGCTAAGGGTAGCGGGTTCGAGCCCCGTCTCCCGCTCCATTTTTTTTGCTCATGTAGCTCAGTACGGTAGAGCGCATCCTTGGTAAGGATGAGGCCATCGGTTCAAGTCCGATCGTGAGCACCAGTAAGCATATAAATAAATAAACAAAAAATTGCCAAGGAGGGAGAAATGGCTAAAGAAAAATTTGTGAGAAGTAAACCTCACGTGAACGTTGGTACAATTGGTCACGTAGATCATGGTAAAACCACACTTACCGCAGCTATTACGCTTTACCTCAGTAAGAAAGGTGGAGCAAAATTTATAAGTTTCGATAATATCGATAATGCTCCTGAGGAAAAAGAGCGTGGAATCACAATAGCTACAGCCCACGTAGAGTATGAGACAGAGAAGCGTCATTATGCTCATGTGGATTGTCCGGGACATGCTGATTATGTAA
>JAUVLU010000055.1 GCA_030600585.1 Candidatus Cloacimonadota bacterium
AAAGGTTTCATTCAAAAATTCTTGCAGTTGACACTTTCAGAGTTGAAATGAAAGATATTATGTCAAGGGCAGGTAATCCTTTTCAAGGTTTCAGTTACCTTTACAACGGTCGTAGTCCTTGCGAACGGTAACCATGAATGAGTAACGTGAAAGAAACCATGCCTTCGGCAGGTAAACCTTGAAAGTGCTAAGCAAGAAGAAAATTGTGAAAGAAGCCATGCCAGAGGCAGATAAACCTTTTCAAGGTTAATATAGGAGTAATATTAATGTCGTATTATGACGTAATTATTATCGGGGCTGGTTCAGTTGGTGTTCCTACAGCATTAGCTCTATCGGAAAAGAAATTGAAAGTTCTCGTGATCGATTCCAGATCATCTGCCGGACAGGAAAATAATAAAAAAGCTATTGGTGGAATTCGAGCTACACATTCCGATTTTGGCAAGATAAAAGTATCTCAGAGAAGTATCGAAATTTTTTCTACATGGAAAGAAAAACACGGAGATGATATCGGTTGGATTGCCAATGGTTACAGTTTTCCCGCCTATAACGTCGAAGATGAAAAGAACTTGAAGGATCTGATGAAAATTCAGCATTCTTTTGGTGTGAATATCAAATGGATATCACCCGAAGAATATGAAGAACTGGTTCCGGGAATTAATGCCGAAGGTCTTCGCGGTTCTACTTACTCACCTGAAGATGGTTCCGCATCACCGCTTCTGGCAATAAATGTTTTCTACTTTAAAAGTCTGGAATACGGTGCGGAATACAAATTTAACGAAAATGTTATTAATATTGAATTAAAAGATAATAAAATCTCTCAAGTTATTACAGATAAAGGAAAATATTCTGCCGATGATATCATCAATGCTTCGGGCAATAATGCAAAAGAAATTGGTAAAATGATGAGAATCGATCTGCCGGTAATTCCCGATAGTCATGAAGGTGCGATAACCGAACCGGTAGAAAGATTTTTCGGTCCGATGATAGTTGATATGCGTCCGGCAAAAGGATCTGCAAATTATTATTTCTATCAAAATAATGAAGGTCAGGTTATCTTCTGCATAACTCCAGCTCCACCAAATATTGGAACGGATAGCGATTCAACTTCTGTATTTTTACCACAAGTTGCCAAAAGAATGGTTGAACTTTATCCGCGGCTTTCCAATTTAAAAGTCCGCAGAACTTGGTGTGGACAGTATCCCATGACACCGGACGGTTTCCCTATCGTTGGAAGATCAAGAAAAGTTCCAAATCTGATAAATGCTGTGGGAATGTGCGGGCAGGGTTATATGCTTGGTCCCGGGTTGGGTGAACTTATTACAAGAATTGTTACAAATGAACTTTCTGTTGATGATAAAAGAGCATTGAAAAATTTTGATCCGTATCGTGATTTTTCCGGAATGGAGCAGTTTAAATAAATGAAAGTATATATCGAGAAAATTGAGAAGAAGATTATCTTGCGGATGGCTAAAAACCTCCACAATGGTAATTTATTCATAATCAACCATTGCGAAGGTCAAGACTCCCGAAAGCTTTCGGGACAAAGTTTAATTTTGGGTTTGAGTTTATGAAAGTTGATATAACAAAAATTACAGATTATGACTTCGATAAAATTTATAAATTTATTGAAAAACTGCAGCTTGAAAAAATTCTGAAAGATAAGAAAACAATTTTGCTGAAGCCAAATCTTTTGGGAGCATTTCCACCCGAAAGAGCTGTAACAACAAATCCGGTAGTTGTCGATGCGGTTATTACTTACCTGAAAAAAATAGGTAAAGATATTATATTGGGAGATAGTCCCGGCGGTTCGACATCTGTTAAACTTGTCTGGGAAAAGACCGGCATGAAGGAGATAGCAGAAAAACACGATATCCCGCTGGTTAATTTCATAACCGGTGGAATAATTCAGCAAAAAGCAGCTAATTTAGAGTTCCCAATTACAAAATATATCTGGGAAGTTGATGCCGTTATTAATCTTTGCAAATACAAAACGCATAGTTTGATGTCATATACCGGAGCAGTAAAAAACCTTTACGGGCTGATCCCCGGACTTAAAAAATCTGAATATCACAAAGAGCATCCTGACCACACTCAATTTGCAAAAGTTATTTCAGGATTATATTCAATCGTAAAAGATAGGATTGCCATAAATATTATGGATGGGATTGTAGGTATGGAAGGAGAAGGTCCTTCTGCCGGAGATCCCAGAAATTTCGGAGTTATGTTTGCCAGTGAATCTGCTTCTGCACTCGATTATGTGGCTTCAGGTATGATGGGATTCCGACCTGAAAAATTAGAATATATTATGGCTTCATTAAAATTGGATAACATTGAAATTTCTGATATTGAGATTCCTGAAGAGTGGCGAAATTTCAAATTCCATAAAGTTAAAATTAAAAAAATTGGTTTATATATAAAAATATTAGCTTATTCACCTAAAATATTGAAAGATATTTTTAAAAAGCATTTTACATTTTATCCCGATTTCAACGATAAATGCAAAAAATGCAATATATGCGTGGAGAGCTGCCCTATGCAGGCAATGGAGCTGAGAGAAGGAGATGCACATCCGACCATTGATTATGATAAATGCATAAAATGTATGTGCTGTCATGAGATGTGCCCGTATCATGCAATTTATGTACATAAAAGTTTCCTCGCAAAATTTATAATAAAATAATTTTAATTTCTCCTTGCCTGTAATTTCGGTTTTTTTATAAATTGCAAAGTAAGAAGGAGGTGAATATTATAAAACATAATATGAATAAAATCAAATTTTCCAAAAAATCAATTATTTATATCATTATAGTTTTTTTGATCTTATACATTTTCTTTTTTGATAGCGCCAGTATTTATAAAACATATACGATCAAACATAAACTGGTAAGCTTTCAACAAGATATTGAAAAATTAAAAAAAGAGAATGAACAACTAAAACTGCAAAATAAAAATTTGGAAAATGACAAAAATACCTGGGAAAAAAAAGCCAGGGAACTTGGAATGCAGAAAGAGGGTGAAGAAATATTTATTTTCAAGGAAAGCGAAGGTTTGTAGAAATTATTACTTAAATTTCTTGAAATAATAGTTTAGAACTTCGCCCCAACTATTTTTTCGGCGGGGCAACTATTTTAATGAAGAAATATTTATTTTCAAGGAAAGCGAAGATTTATAAAATAATTAATAATGTTGATTTTTTTAAGGAAAATATTTGACAAAAAAAAACCCATTTTATCTTAATGACAATGTTAAGGAAAATGAAATGATCTTTATATTAATAATTAAGAAAGGTAATGAAATTTGAATTTCGAGAATTTAGGCTATTCATTAATGAAATGTGTTACTATCGCAATTATGGTTTTTTTAAGAGTTAATTAATTAAACATTTAAATTAAGTTTTAAATGAGGAGAAAAAATGAAAAAGTTATTTTTAATTACAGTTGTAATGTTCTTATTTTTAGGATTGTCGCTTTATGGAAAAACAAAAGAACCTGCAATTTCCAATGAACACTCAATTGGTCTGGCACCACATCAAAACTTTGTACAACCGAATAATCAAACTACAGGACAGACAGTTCCTAATCGTGATCCTGATTACCAGTCTTATGCATACGAAGCTTATCCTGGCTCTCCAGAAGGTCCTGTAACATTTATTTTAAATGATCCTGCCGGGCTTACTTCGCTTGCTGCAACTACTTCAAGTGACTTTATCGCCGGTGCTACATGGATGGAAGATACCTGGATTGGTTGTGAATATGATACAGGTAACTTCTATACTATTGAGACAGACGGGACAATGACCCTTATCGGCGGTAATGGTACGGCTTGTAACGGAGTTGCTTACGATGATAATTCCGGCACTCTCTATGGTTCTAATTACTCAGGAAGTTCCAATCTTTATACGATCGATCCTGCAACAGGTAATGGAACATTAGTGGGAACTATTAATAGTGGAATTATAATCGCTATGGCTTGTGATAATGATGGAAATTTGTATGGTATTGACATTTTGGATGAGAGTCTATATTCGATTGATTCGGCAACCGGAGCGGGAACTGTTATAGGAAATACAGGCCTTAGTCTTAATTACGCTCAGGATATGGAATACGATAAAGATGGTGAAACCTGTTATCTATCTGCCTATACTTCATCCGGTAAGTTATATACTTGTGATCTTTCTACGGGAGCTACAACATTTATTGGTGATTTTCCCGGAGGTATGGAAGTAACAGGGTTTGCCATTCCTTATACTTTAGCAGAAGAAGGTGCTCCTGCTGCAGTAAGTGATCTTGTTGTAACACCAGATGCCGGCGGTGCTCTTAGTTGTGAACTTACATGGATTAATCCTGATCTTACTTTTGCCGGAGATCCACTTACTGAATTACTTGAGACAAGAGTTTATCGTGATGATAATCTTGTTTATACAAACTCCAGCCCTGTTATTGGCGATCCTGATGGTTATACTGATGCACTTACGGTATCCGGTTTGTATAATTATAGTGTAACAGCTTATAACTCTATTGGTGAGGGCCCTGCAGTTTCATTTGAGACTTGGGTTGGCGAAGATGTTCCTAATGTTGTTGAAGATCTTCTCTTGGTTGGAGAATATGGTCATGGTCACCTTACATGGACAAATCCTACAACTGGTCTTAATGGTGGTGCTTTTAATAACGCTATTCTGGGATACCACATTGAAAGAAGTGATGGAGTCTTATATGAGGTAACAGGTTTACTTACAGAATATTGGGATACAGATATTCCGGGTGCTGATAGTTATTACTATGATGTTACACCATACAATGCTATAGGTGATGGTGGAACTGCCACATCGAATACTGTTATGATGGGTGGTGGAGATGAAATATTCTTTGATGATTTTGAAGCTGGTTTAGGAAACTGGAACTCTATTATTAATAGTGGTGTAGGAGAATGGCTTATCTATTCTCCACCGTATCCAAATAACTATAACATGCCTCCAACATCTTCCGGTAATGTTTGCTCTGCAGACTCAGATGAAGCAGGTAGCGGTACTACTACAGATTGTACTATAGAGCTTGTAACAACTTTAGATCTCACTAACTATACAACAGTTAATATTCAGTTTGATAATGATTTCAATGCTATTGATGCTGCTGATTATTGTTATGTAGATGTTACAACTGATGGTACAACCTGGGATAATGTTTTAACGTTTGCTGGTGTAGATGTAACAGCTACTCACGAGATTATCGATATCACGGCATTTGCTGCAGGTCATTCAAGTGTTAATATTCGTTTCCATTCTGTACAGCCCGGGTGGGACTGGTGGTGGACAATTGATAACGTAGGTGTCTATGGTACAGTAGATGCAGTTCCTGGGTTTATTACAGGTACTGTAACTCTGGAAGGTGGAACAGGAGACGTAGAAGATGTTCAAGTAACTGCGGCTTACATGACTGTTAATCCTGATGCAGACGGCATCTATGAAATTGAAATTTTACCAGGAACATTCGATGTAACTGCTATTCTTGACGGTTATGATCCAGATGTGGTATCAGGTGTAGTTGTAGAAGAAAGTGCTACAACTTCAGGTGTAGATCTTACACTTGTAGCAATTGTTGGTGCTGATGATGAAGTAGTAACTACAACAAAACTTCTGAGCAACTATCCTAACCCATTCAATCCTGTTACAAATATTGCATATTCAATTAAAGATGTTGGTAATGTGACAATAGATGTTTACAACTTAAAAGGTCAGCTTGTTAAATCACTTGTGAATGAAGTAAAAGAAACAGGTGATTATACAGTAATCTGGAATGGCAGGAACAATACAAACAAGTCGGTATCCAGTGGTGTTTATTTCTACAAAATGGTATCAGATAGCAACGTGGGTAGATATACTTCCACAAAGAAAATGATTCTTCTGAAATAGTAATCAGCTGTTAGCAATTAGCAGTTAGAAATTAGCCCCGGTTCGCCGGGGCTTTTTTTTTGATGTACCACGTTCACCTTGAACGTGTTGTTCAGATGTTCTTGTATCCAAGCCCCAGCTTGGATACATATTGTTTACCAATAAGATGAAATAGGTTACCAATCAGGGGCTTGGTAACCAGAATGTTTTCGGCTTGGCAACAGGAATATTTAAATAGTAGAAAAGAAAATTATCTATTTTGTTCCTTTCCTGTTAAAGTGATAATAATCTGGACAATTATAACAGCATCGTACCTTCTATAAATATATTTATTAAAAAAAGTTTGACAAAAGAAACGGTCGATTAATTTGAATCATTGTATTTCAGATCATTAAATTTTGTAAAATAGGATATGAATTATGAGAGTTAAAATGTTAATTTCGAAATTTAAAATTAAACCGTTACTATCGCAAATAAAGAAGTTTGATGTTTTTTATAAAAAATAAAATTATGAAAAAATTAATTTGAAAAAAGGAGAAAAAAATGAAAAAAATAATATTTATTCTAATTATTGCATTTGTGCTTTCCGGTTTCTTATATGCACAAAATCCACCACAAAACCTGGCAGTTGAATGTATTGATGATTATGCTCATTTTACCTGGGAAGCTCCAGGTGGTAGCGGAGATCTTTTTGAACTTACTCAGCATGATGGTAACGCCAATAATGCTTATTTTCAGAATTATGATTATGGTTATGGTGTTGTTTATGACCTTTCCGGTTATACGGATGTAACAGTGGAAATGGTTGACTTTCGTCATTCACCATGGGGGATATACGGAACTTGGGATTACAGCATTCATATAGTTGACTGGGATACTCATACTGAAATAGTAGAAGTAACAGGTCTTCAGACTACCGGCGATGATATTTGGGAATTAGAAATTGATCTTGGATCAGTTTCTGCATCGGGTTTGGTTGGTATCTTTCTGGAGGCGATGAGCAATGCTCCAGCAGATGCATATCCATGTATGGATGGAGATGGTGTAACTGATGGAGCTTCTTACTATGGAGATCTTTCAGATTATTCTGCGTTCACTATTTCAGAAGTTGGTGATTTCCTGATGGATTTGTGGATCATGGGTAGCGAAACTGATGGTATAGTAAAAGCTAAAAAATTCGAAGCTAACTTCGGTAATGGTAATACTCGTGTAGAAAGTTCAATTCCTACATTTGATTTCATCACTCTTAACCAAACATCTACTTTAAGAGATTTACTTGGTTACGATGTATATCTGGATAGTGTTTTTGTAGAAAATACTTTCGAACTTGAATATGATTTCTTTGAACTTGTAAATGGTGAATTTTATAATGCCGGTGTTGTGGCTGTGTATGATGAAGGGAATTCGGATCTTGTTGAAGTTAACTTTGAATATACCGGTACCATAACTGATGATATAGTAATAGCAGCAACACAACTTAACAGCAACTATCCAAATCCGTTCAATCCTGTTACAAATATTGCTTATTCAATAAAAGATGCCGGTAATGTGACGATTGAAGTTTACAACTTAAAAGGTCAGCTTGTTAAATCACTTGTAAATGAAGTAAAAGAAACAGGTGATCATACAGTAATCTGGAATGGCACGGACAATACAAACAAGTCTGTATCCAGTGGTGTTTATTTCTACAAAATGGTATCAGATAGCAACGTAGGAAGATATACTTCTACAAAGAAAATGATCCTTATGAAATAGTAATCAGCTGTTAGCAATTAGCAGTTAGAAATTAGCCCTTCAGTGAAAGCTGAGGGGCTTTTTTTATTGTGCCACCTTCATTCCTCCAAAGGCGGATAAACCTTGAAAAGGTCTCTTTCAAGGTTGGTAAATTGGTAAATAGGTAAATAGGTAACCGGAATATTCTTTCGGGATGCCAAGTCTTGAAACTTGATGATCTTGTATCCAAGCCCCAGTATACGATCTTGTATCCAAGCCCCAGCTTGGATACATATTGGTTACTAATAAAATGAAAAAGGTTACCAATCAGGGGCTTGGTAACCAGAATACTTGGGGATTGGTAACCGGAATACTTGGGCGTTTTTTTTCTTGTGAGCGGCTTAATACTATTAAGTAAAATTTAATTGTTTATTTTATTAATTAATTACAAAGTTTTTTCAGATTTTGTTTTGCCTCTGTGAAATCAGGCCAGATATTGAGTGCAATTTCATAATTTGATCTTGCTTCAGGGAAATTATTGTTCCTGAAATAAGCATATCCCAGAAAGTTATATGTTTTTGCTATTTCTTTGTCTTTTTTCAGCATTAATTCAAAAATTATATTATCATAATTCCCGGGTTCAATAGGATTTTTTTGTAATAATTTCACGGTTTTCAGAATTTCAGATTTATCTTGGGAATATTTTTCCACACCTTTCAGCATTCCATAATATGAATTTTCCAATGTAAGTTTATTTGCTAATGCCAGCTTGAAGGTTTCAACAGCCAAATCCCATTTTTGAAGCTTTAAGTATAATTCTCCTAAATATTGATATGAATATATTGGATAGGGATTTGTTTCTGCAGATTTAACATAACATTCTATTGCGGAATCAATATTACCTTTGCGTTTATAAAGTTCAGCTAAATTGTAGTAATTTGTATGTGTATTCTCAGTATCAGTTTTAAGAAGATATTTAAATATTCTTATCGCATCATCATAGCGTTTAAGTTGCGTATAGCATATCCCAAGATTTCCGATTGCGCTAATAAGATCAGGCTGAATAATAATTGCTCTTTTGTATTGGTTTATTGCTGCTTTATATTTTCCACTCTTTAGCAATAAGTCACCGGCATTTCTTATATGTATTGCTTCTGTCATTTTTCCGGGCGAAGAAATATTAACTAACCATTGAGGTTGAATGATAGATATAAACCCAAATAAGATCAATATTCCCCAAATAGAGGTTAAAGAATACCGGATGAATTTATCTTCAGAGTTCTTTATGCTCTTTTTAGCAGGTATTGTGGATGATGAAGATGACATTATAACCTTCCTTTTTTAATTGATTATATTTTTTACATGCTTCGGGGGTACTCAATATAATTACTTGAAGTGGCTTCATCTTAACTGTGTTAAAAATAAATTGTGGTTTCAATTTCTCAGGGAAACCATTACCGCCAAGACCATCTTTTCCACTTCCAATTAAAAGTATATTATTTGAATAATGACAAATCGTATCTATATCTCTAGTATTAAAATTATGTTTTTTGTCAACAAAACGGAAAAAACCATTCTCAAAGATCATAACATCGAAGAATGGCAATGGAATCCCTTTATATACTGTTATTCCATAAGAATTGTAGATAATACCTTCTTTATGATATTTTAAAAAGGAGAAACCCTGAACAAAAATTAAGATAATTAATAAACCAAGAAATACTCGTTTGAACACTTTCTTTTGTGTTAAATGAAAGATAAAAAAGAAAATAAAGAAAAGTACAATTGAGATAAAAATGGAGTGTACTAAGTATTCCATATTAGTCAATTGTGATGAGACAGAAAGTAAGATAAATGTGAAAACAGTCTCAAGAAAAAGAACCGAAAAGGGATTAACAAAATAATCCCTGATCTTCTTCTCCCTGATCTTCCAAGTTTGTTTAATGATCTCACCTTTTTTTACTACAAAGAAAATAAAAAACATTCCGATAACAGTTCCCCATACATCTTTTCCGATATCTCCAATATCAAATATTCTGTTAGAAATATGAATCTGTATGAATTCATCAAATGATGAAATTAATAAAGCGGAAATATATATAGATAACATGATATATGCATCTGATCTTTTCTTTGATTTGAAATATCTATAAGCTATGTAAGAAAATATTCCATAAGCAAAATAATGCCAATTATGCTGTAATTCATAAAATTTATGATTAAAATAAAAATCGGATAATTTCTGCCCTAAGATCATTAATAAAATTGCAAACAATATTGAGATAATTCTAAATCGTGATAAATTTCTAAAATTCTTTATTACTATTGCAGCTAAAATAATAAATGCTAAAGTAACAACATACGGTATGGTAATTCCCAATAATTCAAAATTATATATTGAAAGTTTCCCGATAAAAGTTTGAAGGTAATTTTGTAGTAATAAAAATGGAGTTGCAATTAAAAGTGAAATATATAGTATTAAATTAATTAATGGAGAATATGACTTCTTTATTTTACGCATATTTCTTAAATCTCCTTAAGATTTTATTAATATCAAATTTACAATTTAGCACACCCGAAACAACTTTCGGAATTTTTGAAGTACAAAAAAATATAAAAAACTATTTTGTCATGTTTTTTTTTTGCGAGTAATAATTATAAATTATAATTGAACCGATTATTTGAACTTGACATTAGAAGAACAATAAATAATTAAAAATGCAGAATCGTTGAGAGAGTATTTAATAAGGAGTAGAAATGAAGAAAATAATTATATCAGTTATCTTATTGTTAGTTTGGGTGTTATTGCTGTCTCAACCGATAATAGAATTTGAAACATTAAAATATGAATTTGGCAGGATAAAGGAAGAAGCAGGAATGCATAATGTTGACTTTAATTTTTCCAATACAGGCGATGAACCATTTCGTTTAATAAAGGTTAAAGCAGGTTGAGGATGTACTGTTGCCAGTTGGTCAACTGATGAAATAGAACCGGGGCAGGCAGGAATCATATCTGTTCAATTTGATTCCAATAACAGGACAGGACGATTTAGTAAATCAATAAAAGTTTATACCGATATTGATGATAAACTCATTAAATTGATCGTTAAAGGCTTCGTGAAACCAACACCTGGTAAGCTTAGAAAAAAAATCGGTATATTAGAAGCAAACAATAATAATGTTAATTTTGATGATATGTTCATTAGCTCAAAAAAAACAAAAATAATAAAGATACATAATACAAAAGAAGATACAATGTTTATCTCACCTGCAAATGAACTTGAAGATATCGAAATTGAAATAAAACCGAATATCTTATTTCCTGGAAAATATGGAAAATTGATCATCCATTTTAATCCTGAAAACAGAAATTTTGGTAAAATGACAGATGTAGCTCTAATAAACATCGAATTTGCCGGCAAACAATATCAGGGAGAATTTACAGTTAACACAAATATCATCGAAGACTTTTCAAAATTGACTTCAAAGGAATTAGCAAACCCTCCCAAAATATTGGTTGATACTAAAACACGAATTATTAAAGGCTTAATTCCTGAGAAATTGAATACTGAAATTATTGAAATTGAAAATGTCGGAACCGGAGACCTTTATATCCGAAATATTCAAACATTTGATAAGGGATTTATTGTAGAACCAACAAAATTTATTGTAAAACCTGGTGAGAAGAGTTTTCTCAATATCAAAATTATACCCAATTATGGAGTGAGCAAGATAAAAACCATCGTAACCATTATCTCAAATGATCCTGAACAAAGCGTAATTAGTTTCACAATAATTGGTGAAATAGATCAGCCGGAAAGAACTTCTTCAAAGAAAATGATCAATGAAGTCCAAATAAAGAAAGCAAAATCAATTATCAATAATTATAAGGGAAATAATAAATTTGTGATCCTCGATGTAAGAACTGCTGAAGAATACAATATTGGGTATATCGAAGATGCTGTGAATGTCGATTTTAATGGTTCTAATTTTAAGAAGATGATAAAATTGATGGATAAACAAAAAATATATTTGGTCTATTGTGAGTCGGGTACTCGAAGCAAAAAGGCAGTTGATCTTATGAGTGAAATGGGTTTTAAAAAGATATATCATATATACGAAGGTATCGAAGGTTGGAAATCTAAGCAGTTGAAATTAATACACCCTGAAAAATAGATCCAATTTATTAGTCGCATAATTGTATCGAATATTTTGTATCCAAGCCCCAGCACACGATCTTGTATCCAAGCCCCAGCACACGATCTTGTATCCAAGCCCTAGCACACGATCTTGTATCCAAGCCTTTAGGACGTGAAATCTTTTTTATTTATTTCACTGTTCCCAGCACACGATCTTGTATCCAAGCCCCAGCTTGGATACATATTGTTTATCAATAAGATGAAACAGGTTACCAATCAGGGGATTGGTAACCAGAATATTTGACTTTTCTAAAAAAGATTTACCTTTTTATAGTGAGTTCATATTTGAATTAAAACTTAGCGACTTAGCGTCTTTGCGGTGAGTCATTTTTGGTTCTGGCTTGTTCAGGTTAGGGGATTGGTAACCGGAATATTTGGGGATTGATAACCGAAATACTAAATTGATAAGTTTAACTTATCAACAAGAAACGTAAAAAATAATATACAATAATACTTAAAATTAAATGATAAAAAAACACATTAAAAAATACATTTTATAACACCCTGAATTTAAATGAGATAGATGAACTGACGGGAAATTGTGAATTTTTCATGCAGTGATGTAACACCACGAAAAATAAAGAGTAAACAATTAAATACGTTGAAATATCACGATTTTATTGAATATATAAACTAAATAAATTAATTAGAGTTTTATAATAAAATGATTTGACAGGTTCAGCTAAGAAATCAATAAATGTCGTTGTTATGGAAAAAGAAATATTATGTATGTTCTTAAAGAGTAAATTTAGAAGTAAGGATATTAAATGAAAAAAAAGAACGTTAATTTCGAAAACCAAATTGAACCGTTACTATCGAATTTTATGGATTCCCATTGTAAACCGTTAATATCGCAATTAATTTTTGTTTTTTTTAATCGTTAACCAAAATTATTTAGGAGAATTTTTATGAAAAAGGTAATAATAATTTTTACTACAATCCTTTTATTTGCTGTTAGTGCCTTCGCAGTCGATTTCACTATTGACCTTACAGACGACTATGGCGACGGCTGGAACGGCGGAATGCTTGACCTGCTCGTTAATGGTGTGGTAGTTCTTGATGACATCACAATTGCTACTGGTTATGGACCTGATACCTTTGTTTTCAGTGTTGAGGACGGCGATCTGGTTGAGATCAATTACACAGCCGGAGGTTGGGCTGATGAGAATGCTTATTATGTTTATGATAATGCCGGCACTCTCGTAGCATCTTCAGGTGACGGCGGTGTTGTGCCGGATGCCTATTTATCATTTACCGCAGTAGTTGCCGGCTCAACGTTAGCTTATACTGTCGATCTTACAGACGACTTTGGCGACGGTTGGAACGGCGGTACTCTCGATGTAACAGTTGCAGGTGTATTGGTACTCGATGATATCACAATTGCTACTGGTTATGGTCCGGATACCTTTACATTTGACGTTAATGTCGGTGATCTGGTTGAATTAGATTAT
>JAUVLU010000043.1 GCA_030600585.1 Candidatus Cloacimonadota bacterium
CCCGGATTAACAGATAGAACACGGTATTTCACAAACATCCTCCAACGAATTATTTTTTTTGACACTTTGTTAAATTCATCTATCCAGTCAAATGTTTTCTATGCAATGAATTTTATTAAATAGCATGAAATATAATCGAGATTTTCAGACATTTCAGTCAGCATTTTACATAGAAGTTTCTTCCGCAGAACATTCAGTATAAAAGTGTTAGCAAAGCGACTTTTTTTTGCAAGTAAACTACACTTCACAAATGATTTGACACAATAACTTACGAAAAAATTAATGACAAATGGAATTGAGATATGAATATTATTAATAATAAAACAGGATGGATCGAAGTGATCTGCGGCAGTATGTTCAGTGGTAAGACAGAAGAGCTTATCCGCCGTGTACACCGTGCTGAGTATGCCAGACGCAAGATCCAGGTATTCAAACCTGAAATTGATAATCGTTATGAAAAAGACCATATTGTTTCACATAGCAAGATGAAAACTCCTTCTCAAATCGTGAAAACTGCACAGGAAATTCATGATCTTGTAAAATACGATACTGAGATCATAGCTATTGATGAAGCACAATTTTTTGATGATGATATTGTAACTATCTGTGATAAACTGGCGAATAATGGAAAGCGTGTTATTATAGCAGGACTCGATCAGGATTTTAGCGGAAAACCATTTGGACCGATGCCGGCTCTTTTGGCAATTGCCGAATATGTTGCTAAGCTTAATGCGATCTGTGTAAAATGCGGAAATCCAGCCAGCAGGACACAACGATTAACCAAAAACAAAGAAACCGTAGTTGTCGGAGCTACAGATATTTACGAAGCACGCTGCAGGAACTGTCACGAGGTTTTATAAAAATGGAATCACTCCGATTACTTTTAGCACAGGCTGTTCAAATATACATAATCCTAATAATTATTAGAGCTGTTCTATCGTGGATCCAGATCAATCCTACCGGAGAATTTTTTAAGATATATCTTTTTTTAATTCAAATAACCGAACCCGTTATGAGACCTACACGAGAACTCCTACACAAGATACTTCCCGCATCACCTGTTGACTTCTCTCCCATAATTATTATTATTGTTTTAAATATGATAAAAAATCTTTTAATTGGAATTTGATCGGAGTAAATATGTTAGAAAAAATTAAAAATGCATCTGACTTCATAAAGAAAAAGATAAGTTTTGAACCTGAGATCGGAATAATTTTGGGAACAGGACTTAATTCGATCGGCGAGATGCTGAATGATCCGGTAATAATCTCCTACAAAGATATCCCTGAATGGAAAGCTTCAACTGCTCCATCACATCAGGGACGCTTACTGGCAGGAAAACTGGGCGAGAAAAATATTGTAATTCTGCAAGGGAGACTTCATTATTATGAAGGATATTCCATGCAGGAGATCACCTTCCCAATAAGGGTTTTAAAAGCACTTGGTGTAAAAAAACTTATTGTAACCAACGCAGCAGGAAGCTTGAATAAAAAGCTGGTTCCAGGAAATCTGGTGATGATCAATGATCATATCAATTGGATGGGTAATAATCCACTTATTGGTGAGAACTACGATGAGCTTGGCATCAGATTTCCAAGCATGCATGATCCTTATCACAAAAGATTTATAGCAATAGCTCACGAAATAGCAAAAGAGAATAATTTTACTTTGAAGAATGGCGTATATCTGGCACTCCCCGGACCGAGCCTGGAGACACGTTCCGAATGTAAAATGTTTGCAAAAATGGGTGCAGATATGGTTGGAATGTCAACCGTGCCTGAAGTTATTGTAGGTATCCATTCCAACATGAAAGTTATAGGAATTTCTGTAGTAACTAATTTGAGTAATCTCTTTCATTCAGCACCACATACACAGGAAGAGATCAGGGCTAATGCAGCTAAGGCAAAGAATAATCTTGAAAAATTAATACTCGGATTATTTAAGAAAATATAGAAGAGGAAGTAGTTATGTCAGCACAACAATTAGCCGAGAAAAGACTGGAAAAGTACAGGGATATTCTTCTTAAAGAAAAAGAAGAGACACAACAGATCATCAATGCAATAAATGAAATTCAGAAACGCGGAGCTAAGAATGGTAATGGAGACCTTTCTGCCTATTCGCAACACCAGGCTGATCTTGGTTCCGATACAGATGAATCTGAACGCAGGGTTTATATTCTGGAAAAAGAACTGAATAACATTAAAATGATCAACTCTGCACTTAAAAGGATATATGATAAAACATATGGTATTTGCGAAATCTGTGGGGATTATATTCCTGCCAATCGATTAAAAATTATTCCTTACGCTAAATACTGCATAAAATGTAAGGAAGAAGATGAACAAAGAAAGAGAAAAAGAATATAGTGAAAAAATTAGTGAAACTACTGCCCTACGGCTGGGTATCGCTGATCGTTATATTAATTGATCAAGTATCGAAATATGTGGTCAGAAATTCTATCGAGCCCGGGCAAATAATCAAACTAACCCCAAAACTGATCTGGCTTACTTTTGTTCAAAATACCGGAGCAGCTTTCAGTTTTTCTTTTGGAAATCCACTGCTCAATAGAATACTCTTTATTATTATTTCGATCATTGCAATTATTTTTATTGTTTATTTAAGTGCTAAAAGCAAAAATAAGCTTGAGATATTTTCCTTTGCGCTAATTCTTGGTGGTGCTATTGGAAATTTGATTGATAGAGTTATTATGGGAAGTGTTACAGATTTTATCTGGTGCGATTTCCCCGATGTAATTATGACAAGATGGCCTGTATTCAACTTTGCAGATAGTTCCATCGTAATTGCCATAATCTTAATGATAGCATCTACTTTATTTTATAAAGAAAAACATGAGGAGAAAAAATGAAGAAAACAATTATTATTATATTATTCTTAGCTTCTACTTTATTATTTGCGCAAGTTATAACACCAATCGCAAATATTCAGGATAGTATAAGTGTATACAACGGACAGGATGTTACCATCGAAGGTGTTATTACAATTGGAGCGGGTATATCGAACAACAACCAATTGAATGCCTTTATTCAGGATAATTCTGGAAAGGGAATCATGCTTTTTGATTACGATATCACATCTGCATATGAGACTGACTTGATTCGTGGGAATATCTTGCAAGTATCTGGTGAAGTTGATGAGTATAATGGCGTAACTGAAATAAAGGATTTCTCCTATACAATTATCAGTTCAGGAAATCCTGATCCGGTAGCTACTATTCTCGATATGGGAACAAACCTTGATATTTATGAGGGAACATTAGTGCAGGTTACCGGAACGATCTATGAAATGTATTATGCCGGCGGTGGAACTAATCTTAATATTGAAGATGAAGATGAAAATCAATTAACCGTACGCGTATGGGATTCTACCGGTATTGATCTGGATGAATATGCAGAAGGATATGTTCTGGAGGCTCGTGGTGCCGGTGGTATGTACCAGAATAATTTTCAGATTTTGGCTGGTTATGATGATCACCTCAGTGAGGGTGAATTCGTCAATTATCCTTACGGTGATATCAGCGAAAGAATTCCCGGACAGTCTGTTAATATTACATTTACTTACCCTCTAGAATTCGATAATGTTATCCTGAATTGGAAAACACATAGCAATATAGATTTTAATTTATTAGAAATGACACCTACTGAAATTAATGAAAGTATTTATGAAACAGACGTTCCGTCTCAAAGTGCAGGAACTATCGTAGATTTTTATATAGTTGCTACTGATACAAATGGTGTCGAATTCATCTTTCCCGAAGAATATCCTGATATTCCTGCTTATTTCTATATTTATGAGGTAACTTCCCATATTGCAATATTAAACATTCCAGCCAAAGCTTTTAATCCTTATGCAGGAGAAACTTTCCCGATAGAATTCGCTTCACAAAAAGATGATAAAGCTATCTTACGAATATACAATGCAGAAGGAAAACTGATGCGGACTCTGGTGAATACAATCATTTCCAATTCAACCGGAATTACACATTACGATTGGAATGGTAGAGATAAAGAAAATAAATTGCTGCCGCTCGGATTGTATATCTGCTTTTTGGAAGTTATAGATACAGCCAATGGCAACAAAAAAATTGCAAAGGCTCCGATCGTTATCGGCGCACCACTTAAATAGGGGGAAATGATGAGAAAGATAATAATTGCATTATGTTTAGTGCTGTTAACTGTTAGTCTATCAGCGATGTTCGATGATTATGAGCCTTCCCCACGAGCAAGAGCCATGGGCGGTGCTTACTACTCGGTTAGTAATAATGCCGATGCGATCTTCTATAATCCGGCAGGATTGAACAGCGCAGAAAATAATATTATAGTCGGATACTCAAAATTGTTCGATAATGATTTTCAAGTACTTAATACAGTTGCATTTTCCATGCAGCTTCCACGTAAATTCGGCACACTTGGGATCGGACTGCAATCTATGGATGTTGATTTTCAGGAAGTGAATTTATATAGTGAAAAAATTTACGCTCTGGCACATTCATTTAATATTTTACACGATATTCATTCTAATCTTGATATTGGATATACTCTTAATATGTATCATCTTTCCATTGACGGATTTGGTGAGCAGCCTGCCTTCGGGATAAATCTGGGAGCACTTGCCACAGTGCATCAACGTACTCAAATTGGATTTACGATAACAAATTTGAATAATCCATCGGTAGGTGAAGATAATGCACACGATCTCCCTCAGAAAATGGCAATGGGAATTTCCTACCATCCTTACACTGATGTAATTACTTCTGTAGAACTTAAGAAAACGTTGAATGGAAAAACAGAAATACATGCAGGTACCGAAGTTAAAGTTGTTGAAATGCTCTATCTCCGTTGTGGAGTCCGTAGCGAGCCCACAAGTTACTCAATGGGTGCCAGATTTGATATGTATAATATTCTGGTTGATTATGGATTTAACACACATACAATTGAAGCTACACATCATTTTAGTATTGGATATAAATTTTAAGAATAGGTTATTATAAAAAAAGCCATTCGGTAATTGCCGAATGGCTTTTTATTTTTTATAGCTCTCATCCTACTGTTCCGTCTTTGCCATAGTTTTTTTGCGAAGGTTGGTAAACGTTCAATCTCCTCCAGCAGTTGCCGGATACGTCCGGACAAGTCAACGTGGCAGACAGGATGGTGATATTTCAAAACAACGTCTGCCCCGCTTAATAGTTTTGGGTGCAAGACTCGTTAGAAAATATCTTGAGCAATGTTTTAATCTGATCTGAGGAAATCTATTTTTCTTCTTTTTCTTTTTCTTCTTTGTCCGGGTAAACCAGAACATGTATTTTAGCTGCTCTTACCACAACTTTAGAATGACCTTTTCCTTCCTTGTCTTTCCACTGATTGCCCTTAAGTACTCCTTCAACGATTACAGGAACACCTTTTTTGTAATAATCTCCTCTTTCAGCCAGAGGACCCCAAACTTCCACATCGATGAAAGAAACTGTCTCCTGCCATTTTCCACTTTTTGCTTTGTAACGCTGATTGTGCGCTACTGTAATTGTAGTTACGGGTGTATTGGACTCACCTACATGGTTAACTTCTGCATCACGCACAATATTTCCGGATATGGAAACTGAATTGATACTCGGTGTTCTAAAACTCATAATTCCTCCTTTTTTGTTTTAATAATAAAATGCTTATCAACTAATTTTGATTTGGCCTTTCATTAACATTTTCTTCTTTGTAAAAAGTTTACGATGTTAAGTTGTTAAATTTGCTGTGATTAGTCAATATATTTTTTTAGAGGCAAGAATTACGAAAAATTTGAAAGAAATTTTAGTCCAATTTTTGATATTAAATGATTTTAATTCAATACATTCAATTGAGTTTTTCAATTAATGTTTTTTAATAAGAATTACCAGATAGATCGTTTTACAGCTTGTACACTGATAAAGATGAGTATATTTGAGGAACCGCATCCATGGTGATCTGCGTAAGCGTTTACGATTTAAATCTTTGCATCTTGGACAATAATTTCTAAATGTAATTATCATTAATAAGTTTTCTCCTTACTGTAAGAAAATTTAAAGGATTCTTCATAATTCACTTAAACCACTGAAGTGGTTAAGTGTGGGCTTTTAGTAGCATCTTTTCCCACAGTTAAAACTGTGGGCTAATGCCATAATACATATTGAATTAACCCACAACTTCAGTTGTGGGAAAAGACAAACCCACAAATAAAAATTTCAACCATTTTAATGGTTTCTGAAATTTTACCTAATTATGCAGAACTCATTAAGAAAATTTATTGAGCGAAATGAATGTGTCAATTTATTTCTTATGAAGAAAAAGATAAAAAAAACCGGTGAAATAAATTCACCGGTGAATTATTGTGATTTAATATTTTTTATTCTTCCTTAAGAGAGCAACGTGAGAGACTCGTCAGAATGACGAGAAAGCAAAAAGCAGAAAGCAGAGTGATTGTATTAGTTTTGTCTTTCTTCCTTAAGAGAACAACGTGAGAGACTCGTCCAGTCTTCGCCAGCTTCGCCACGGCAGGCAGAATGACGGTAATTCAAAACAACGTGAGAGACTCCAGCCTGAGGTTTACAAGCCACGCCAAAGGTCGGATAAACCACGCCAGAGACGGGTAAGCCATTGGTTTGCTGGTAAACGTCCAGTCTTCTCCAGCTAAAGTTGGATACGCCACGGCAGGCAGAATGATTGTATTTAGTCATCTCGCCCGTTCTCCGTAGCAGAGCTACTACGAAGGATGAAAGTGGAATAAAATGAAATCGAGAGATCTCAGTTATTAATAAAGGTTAGTATTCTTTGTTGGATGAGATTTCTCCACTTAGTGGTTGGATTCATTTGTTTATCTGTTATTCTGACATTTACATATCAAGTTATGTTATTATACTCTGTTCAGGGTGATTTTTTTCCAAACCTCGAAGAGGTGATACTCTTTATCAGGATGTGTTAACATCCTGATAAAGAAAACAATATCTCTTAAAACTCCGAAGGAGTGACATCATATCCAGATGTACTTTTCATCATAGGGTATATTATATTGCTGTAATTCTTTCTCTAATAATTTTGTTATCTGTGGAAACTTGTTTTTGGTGCTGAATAAAATGTGTATTTCAAGATTTGTAAATGTACCGGACATACTCGTCTCCTTTGATAGTATTTCACCCCGTTGGGGTTGAGTGAGAAGATGCTGGATGTTTTTCCCGACGCTTGCGAGTCGGGTTATAGTATGTCACCACTTCGTGGTTTAGTAAGATTATGTGGGCGTTCTTCCCGACGTTGACACATCGGGTTAAAATATATCATCCTTTCGGGATTAGGTTTATTTGTTTTTTTTCCCACCACGGACCCGGTGAAATATTCAGCGACTGCTGGATTTCACAGGTTAAAAATGTCGGGCTACTGTTGACACAGGCAGGATGACGGTAAACACTAATTATCGTGCAGCCAATCTACAAATTTATCTATACCATTTTTAAAATTAGTTTTTGGTTTGTAACCAAGCAATTTCTTAGCTTTGGAAATATCGGCAAATGTTTGATCTACATCACCGGGCTGCACCGGCAGAATTTCTTTCCGGGCAGTTTTTCCCAAAGCATTCTCAATCGTTTTTATCATCTTAGAAAGCGAGATCGTCTTCGATTCTCCAAGATTGAAAATTTCATAACAGCAACCATTATTCACAAAATCTATCGATTTTAAGATCCCGTCGATAATATCATCGATATAGGTATAATCACGTTTGGTTGTGCCATTACCGAATACTGGGATTACTTCGTTTGACAGTATTTTCCGTGCAAATTTATGAATAGCAAGATCGGGTCGCTGTCTTGGACCGTAAACCGTAAAGAACCTCAAAACTACCATGGAAATATTTTCCAGATGATGATATGTATGGCAGATAAGTTCACCTGTCTTTTTCGTAGCTGCGTATGGTGAAATGGGAAGATCTACCGAATCGGATTCGGCAAACGGAACCTTCTTATTGTTCCCATATACAGAAGACGACGAAGCAAAAATGAATTTTTTGATACCATGTTTTTTGCACTGCTCCAGCAGATTTACAGTACCGTTGATATTGACCTCGGTGTAAAGGACGGGATCGGCAATAGAAGGGCGCACTCCAGCCATGGCAGCGAGATGGATCACAAAATCGAATTTGTGATGGCTGAAAATATCTTCCAACTCACTTTGGTTACGGATATCAGCTTTTATGATCTGAAAGTTATCATATTTTGCCAGCTTAAGCAAATTGTTCCGCTTGATCTTGATGTCATAGAAATCACAGAAATTATCGAGTCCTACGATTTCATGTTCTTTTATTAGTGCTTCACAAAGATGCGAACCGATGAACCCGGCAGCACCTGTTATTAGTATATTCAAACATCTCTCCTTTTAGAAAATTACTAATAATAAAAAATATTTACTCTCGACCTGTGGAATAAGAATTGAGTAAATTGAAATGATTAGTTATTCTTTTTTTTATAAATATAGAGCCATAATATGTTTTAAAATATTTCTCTCTTTTAAGAGCATCTTTTTTATTTAAACATGCTTCAAAATAAATTAAATTTAATGGTCTTCGATATTTTGTGGATTGAACTTCACCTTTATTATGTTGCTCAATTCTTAATTTTAAATCTTTAGTGTAACCATAGTAGAGCTTTTGATCTTTTTGGCTTAATAATACATAATTGTAATAAAAACTCATATTAAAATTTAAAATTATTCCACTGGGTGAACCCAGCAGCATCTGTTATTAATATTTTCAAATATTTCTCCTTATAAAAATTACTAATAATAAAAAATATTTACTCTCGACCTGTGGAATAAGAATTGAGTAAATTGAAATAATTAGTTATTCTTTTTTTTATGAATATAGAGTCATAATATGTTTTAAAATATTTCTCTCTTTTAAGAGCATCTTTTTTATTTAAACATGCTTCAAAATAAATTAAATTTAATAGTCTTCGATATTTTGTGGATTGAACTTCACCTTTATTATGTTACTCAATTCTTAATTTTAAATTTTCTGGTTCCCGTCTCTCTGAGGAGTCTTCTTGCTGTTACTCTTGACGAAGAGTCAGGGGAAAGAATAAATAATTTTTTTAACCTATCCTTCCTATGGAGAACAGCGTGCGAGACTCGTCAGGATGACGGTATTTGGAGAACAACGTGAGAGATTCCAGCCTGAGGTTTACAAGCCATTGGTTTGCTAGTAAACGTCCAGTCTTCTCCAGCTAAAGTTGGATACGCCCTAGCGTACAGGATGACGGTATTTGGAGAATAGGAGAATTATTAATCAGTAATTTTCTCATAAAGATCATTCCCGTTTGGATTATTAATTTCAATAAGTTTAATTTTTCGACTTCGCAAACGACCTTTTAGTTGTTTCTCTCTGCTAATTGCTAAATAAATATCACCAAATTCTTCATAGTAAACTAATTTATGTATTTTATGTCTTTTTGTATAACCTGTTACATGTTTGTTTTTGTGTTCAAAAACTCGTTTAATAAGATTGGATGTAACTCCAACGTATAGTTTATCATTATTGTTATCTGATAAAATATATACATATGAATATTTATTTAGCATTGTCTTTTCTTCCTTAAGAGAACAACGTGAGAGACTCGTCAGAATGACGGTAAATTTAAGCAGCGTGCGAAACTCGTCCAGTCTTCGCTAGCTACGACCAGGCGTACAGGATAACGGTATTTTAGTCGAAATGACAAGGAATAACAAACGGTCAATTCGGGGAATCGACCCTACTCCTTACTGTTTACTACCTACTATTTACTTCCGTCCTATTCCGTAATAAGAAAAACCCATTTCCTTCAATTCTTTGGGATTATATTGATTCCGACCATCAAAGATGACAGGCATTTTAAGAAGCTGCTTCATTTTGTCAAAATCGGGATAACGGAACTGGTTCCACTCTGTTATAAGAAGCAGAGCATCAGCACCTTTGAGCGCATCATAATTTCCATGCGTATATTTAATTTTACTATTTTCACCGAAAACACGATTTGCTTCATCCATTGCTACCGGATCAAAAGCCTGAACAGTTGCACCGGCTTCTATTAAACCATTAATAATAGTTATGGAAGGAGCTTCCCGCATATCATCGGTTTTGGGTTTGAACGCCAGTCCCCAAATTGCAAAAGTCAGTCCGGAAAGATCTTCACCAAAATGCTTCTTCACTTTTTGCACAAGCACACTTTTTTGGTCGTCATTTACATCTTCCACAGCCTGCAATACTCTTGTCTTAATTCCAACTCCTTCTGCCATCTTAATAAGAGCCTTCACATCTTTTGGAAAACAACTGCCGCCGTAACCAACTCCGGGATAAATGAATTTGTATCCTATCCGCGTATCCGAACCGATCCCATGACGTATCTCGCCGATATCCGCTCCGGTAAGTTCACAAAGGTTAGCAATATCATTCATAAATGAGATCTTGGTCGCCAGCATGGCATTAGCTGTATATTTGGTCATCTCAGCCGAACGTACCGACATGATGATAAGCTTTTCATGACTGCGCGCAAAAGGTGTATATAATTCACGCATCAGCTCGGCGCACTCTTCCGAATCCGTGCCGACTACAACTCGATCTGGTTTCATGGAATCATTGATCGCATCACCCTCTTTTAAGAATTCAGGATTGGATACAACATCGAATTTATAGTTCACACCACGTTTATTTAGGATTTCCTGAACTGCTGTCTTTACTTTATCGGCTGTTCCTACCGGCACTGTTGATTTATCAATGATCACTTTATAACCGTTCATATATTTTGCAATATCTTTGGCAACTGCCAGCACATACCGAAGATCCGCAGAACCATCTTCATCCGGTGGAGTTCCAACTGCGATAATGCAAATGTCACTCTTCTCCACAGCAGCTTTAATATCGGTGGTAAAGGTTAATCTACCCTCGTCTGCATTACGGCTCACCATCTCTTCAAGTCCGGGTTCCCAAATGGGGATATTGCCTTCTTTTAGTCCGGCTATCTTGTTTTTATTGTTATCCACACAGATAACATCGTTACCCATTTCGGCAAAACAAGAGCCGCTGACGAGACCGACGTAGCCTGTTCCGATGATTGTTAGTTTCATATATTTCTCCTTAAGTCCCGACGTTGACACGGCGGGTTAGAATATTTCACCACTTCGTGGTTGAGTGAGATAGTGTGGGTGTTTTTCCCGACACTTGCGGATCGGGTTATAGTATATCACCCCTTTGGGGTTAAGATGTTTTATTTATTCTGCATCCAGACACTTACGAGTCAGGTTAAAATATATCACCGCGTTGCGGTTTGAGATGTTTTATTTACTTCCTACTACCAAGTACCTTATACCTAAAACTTAGCACCCGCTTTTTTCCTACAAATTACCAATATGTCCCTTACCTACACCTGTCACCTTGCAGCCTAATTTTTTGTACTGCTTAATTTTCTCATCGTTAAGGAAATTTGAACAATCGACGATCAGCGGTTTAGTCCCGCATTTCTTCACTAATTCGGCAGGTTCGATATTTTTATATACTGAATGACCAACAGCAAAGATCACAACTTCTGCACCCTGCAAAACCTTATCAAGATCGTTATAAACTTCTTCTGTTTCAAGCTCTGCCCAAAATTCCACATATTCGTCATGACAGATAACTTCCGCCCAGTTCTCCCTCAGTAACCGCACAAGAGTAAAGGAAGGAGAATGACGTGTATCGCCCAGGTCTTCCAAATATGAAACACCCAATAAAGTAATTTTAACATCACGTAATTCCGAAATTTCTTCTTTTATCAGATCGACTGTGTGAGTGGGCATTTTATCATTAATATTCACCGAATTCACTGCTACGGATAATTCATCATCAATTTCGAAGACATCCTTCATCGACCAGTTTGCCAGCACGGGATCTTTGGTAAGGCAATATCCGCCAACTCCAAGACTTGGTCTGAGCAGATTATCATGAGTACCTTTTCTCATGCGGATCGCATCTCTAACTTTGAAAATATCTACATCGATCTTTTCAGCAAATCTTGCCCATTCCAACGTTAAAGCAATATTAGTGGCACGGTAGGAATTTTCCATAACCTTTGCCATTTCGGAAGCATTTGTATTATCCAGTTCGGTTAATGGATAGTTTTCCACATTTAGAACATTACTCAGAAATTCACGGGCAAGCATTTTACTTCTTTCATTCACACCGGAAAATACCCGCCAGAAATCACGGATAGAACTAACATATTTTGCTCCGGGCATTACACGTTCATAAGAATGAGCAATTAAAGCCGGATTTTTCTTAATATCGATTCCACGCTTAACAAATTCTTCTTCAATGATAGGCTTTACGATTTTCCGGCTGGTTCCCGGAGGTACTGTAGTTTCCACGAGAACAAGGCAATCCGGTTTGATATGCTGCCCCAGAGTGCGCATACCATCCCTGAAATGAGTAATATCACAATAACCTTTTTCCGCTTCTCCAAAGGAGGGTTTTGTAGCATCTAACTGAATATCAACTACGACAATATCAGCAACTTCATAAGCGACATCATGCCAGGTTGCCCTGAAGGTTTTTTTCTGATTTATACATCTTTCAAAAAGTTCTGAGACTTCGCCATCAGAAGAATTAACCGGTGGAATCCCGGTATTGATAACCGGTACTTTCCAAAATGACCGCTTGGATGCTCTTTGATGTCCATGAACATAATAAATGGATTCGCCTTTTTTATCGACTGCATCAGCAATTACAATTGCCATCACACTGCCCACAAATCCCATGCCCTGAACCGTTACAATTTTACGGCCTAGTTTTCTTTGTTCTTCTGTTATTCTTAGAATTTCTTCTCGTTCAATTCTGCTTTGTTCTTTGTTTGGAAGGTGGTATTCCGTTCCATCGGGTGCTAAAGAAAAGTTTTGCATGTGTTACTCCTGTTTTTTTATTGTATCCCGACGCTTACGAGTCGGGTTATAGTATATCACCGCTTTGCGGTTTAGTAAGATTATGTGTGGGGAGGAGGGTTCCCGACGCTTACGAGTCGGGTTATGATATATCACCACTTCGTGGTTGAGTGAGATAGTGTGAGTGTTTTCCCGACGTTTACACGTCCGTGCGCTTTGAAAAACTCATCCTGCTGTCCTTCTCTCATGAGAGAAGGAACATAAGAAGCTGATGAAAGATAGTATTGATTAATAGTTGAGATTTCTCCATGCGTTTTGCTTAGTCGAAATGACAAGAAAAATCAGGCAGGATAACGGTCCCCGTCTCTCTGCCTGCCAAGCCATAGTCCCGAATGCTTTTGGGACGAAGGCTGGAGGAGTCTTCTTGCTGTTACTCTTAACGAAGAGTAGATTAAATTATACCATTCCTTCCTGTAGAGAACAACGTGAGAGACTCGTCAGGATGACAACATTTCTGTGAGAACACAATAATGTGATCATCACCAGTTCTAAGGATGAACATCACCACAGAATTATTACCTTTAAGTTTGATCTTTTTCCTGAATTTTTCTACCGATTCGGGGAAGCCGCGTGTCTTAATGATCAACTCTCCAATTTCGTTTTCTCGAATATATTTACGAACTTTTTTCAGATTGTATTTCATTATTTCTTCAACTTTATATATCTTTCCAAAATCTTTTTCAACGATCTGTGAACCAGTGAGCAGCGCAAGTTTGGCATCGATTAGATCATAACCTATCTTGTTTCCCAATTCCTGAACTAATCCGGCTCTGATAACCGCAGCATCAGGTTCAAAAAGGTATTTTTGGATATTTGTAACTTTTATTTTTATATTGGAATTCTGCAATGTAAAGTAGGAAGGAAGCAGTACAGCTTTCCGTTCACAATTTTTCGTAGCCAAATCTCCCATGCAAAGCAGGATCTCTTTCAATGTTCCATTTTCGGAAACAAATTCAAGTGTAGAATCGTGAGGTAGATCCAATTTTTCATAATCAAGTGCAGGAGATAATTTTACGGCAATATTTGGGCAGATCTTCCGTAATTCAAGAATTTTAGAAAATGGAGGCGAATACTCTTCGGGAGCTATTTTGCGGAAACTACCGGGTCGTCTGTCGGGATCAATAAAAATAGCGTCAACCGGCTGATTGAATTGTTCTGCTCTATCAAGTTTGAAATCAATGTTTTTCAGTTTATATTTCTTACAGTTAAATTCAGCAAGTTTTAGTGTATCGATATCCATATCTACAGCATAAACTTGTTTTTTATCTTTTGCAATATTTATTAAATCGACTCCGATACCGCAACATAGATCGGCTACTGTATTAAATGTTTTTAACTTTTTTGCGTGGTATTGCGCCAGTTCACATGAACTTGCCTGCTGCGCTCCCTGTTCGGTGAAAAGAAGTTCTCCTGAAGTTGGTATTTTCTCTAAATTCCTTTTCTGCAATTTGATCTGACTAAGCATTTCTTTTATTGGTTTATCGGAATTATTTGAAATTAATTGTTGAATATCATTAATGGTAAAATTTTTTAGTTTTTGAAGTTCATAAAAGAATTCGATATTCTTTTTTTCCTGCAGATATTCTAATAACTTATCAATATTCATATAATTGAGATTTGAAATTATTGTTAATCTGTCAAACAAAAACGGGCAGTTATCTATCCGTTTATTAAATGCTGTTAAAAAATTATTTAAGCAGGATACACTTCTTCACATCTACAGTTGTGTTATCAACTTCCAATTTGTAGAAGTAAATTCCTGAGCCAACTTTTTTTCCATTATTATCATTGCCGTTCCATTGTATCGTTTGCAGTCCTTGTGTTCTAAACTCATTACTCGATAGATTACGAACCTTCTGTCCACGGATATTGTAAACATTCAAATCCACTTTACTATCCTGCGGAAGGCTGAAAGAGATAGTTGTTACCGGATTGAACGGATTCGGATAATTCTGGTTAAGAACGGGATTTGCAGGCATCACAGTTATATCTTCAGCATCAGTAACCACTTTGTTGTCACCGTAATAACCGGTTCTTCTGTAATTTCCACGGTATGTTGACCATGGTATTTTGGTTCCTTTATCCAGTTTACAATCGATGATAATAGCACCTGCAATAATACCTGAAATAAAATCAAAATCACCATCACCATCGATGTCTTCTACACTTGCCGGTCCATAGGCGCTAATATCAACTGTAACAGGAGCAAATTCTACTTCAGTTCCATCATTATGAAAAGCATAAAAATCATTAGCTACAGTAAAGCAAACTAACTCGAGGTTATCATCATTATCAAGATCTACTGCCAGCGGTGGATTTGAAACCAACCTTGAAATATCTACAGGCCAACCGGGTAAAATATCCCCTTCCTGATGCATAATGTAAAATTCTCCATTAATTGTTGTGAAGGCAATATCCAATTCATCATCGTTATTAAAATCTGCGGCAATGGCAGATCCGGCAACTTTTGAATTCAGTGATTGCGAGAAGAGAACATCACCTTCCGGGCTGATTATATGCAGTTTATTATCATTTGTCCCAATCACGATCTTTTTATTATCAAGCACTATAGGAGCTGTAGCTGAAATAGCAGAAAGTTCAATTGGGAATCCTTCGATGTTTTCGCCATTATCTCCGAAAGCATATAATTTTCCATCCAATGTTGAGATCAATATTTCACTTTTTCCATTATCATTAAGGTCAGCGGAAGCCATATCACAGAAAAGTGTCATAGGAAGTTCAACAGGGAAGTTGGGAAGAATAATTCCATTATTATCAAACACATATAATTTATTATCAAGACCAAAGGTGACAATATCCATCTCGTCATCTCCATTCACATCTGTTATCATGGGAGTGAGTAGATTTTGAGACTCGATAGAACTGCAAAAAATTTGCGAACCGGAATTATCTAACGCATAGATATTCCCACCTCTATCTGCGATCACAAGTTCATTAATATCGTCATTATTTATATCTCCATAAGCTGTGCTTTTCCAGATATAATTTTCTCCAGACCATGGAAATCCACTTACCATCTGAGCATCAGAGTGAAGCAAGTTAACATTAGATTCAGCATCAACTATAAGAATATCTTTCTCATTATCACAATCAAAATCACAGATTATCGGATTTGCAAAAATTTGATTACCACCTGACCAGGGCCAATTTTGCTGAAATAGTGAAACTTCAAATTCCAATGGATAATTTTTCTCAAATAAACCACCTCCACTTACCGGAGCAGTAACATTTAGTGTATAAAAGTATGTATCGTAATTACAGTTCTGTGGTGATTGAATAATAAAGGAAGGACCGGTTACGGTTGTTCCAACCGGAATATCCCCAAAATTAACAGTTCCATTAATAACTTCAATCGTATTATCCTCGAACGTGATGGAAGCAGTTACATTTTCAGCATTAGCCCAGCCTTCCATATTTTCCAATTCAATAAATATTTCAATCTGTTCTCCCGGATTCGGAGTATTATCATCATCGCCGTATAAAGAATCATCATAAAGTACGCCAACCGGATGGATATACGGGTAGGAACCGTTTGCATATTTTACTTCAACCGAAGGATCTCCAAATATAACAATTTCATAATGCACCCATCTCATTACATTGCTGCCCAACGCCATATTTACAAGTTCTGCTCGTGATTGAGATAATGATTTCCCTAATTGACGTTGATCATCATTAAACATAGCTTCAAAGAAAGCTATATCATAATATTGTGAAGGTCCATTCGTACTTCCCGGCATGTACCATCCATATCTTGTATTCCCAATAAAAGCATATAAACCATGTTCGTATATTACCATATTCTCACCAATACTCTCATTGGATTGACTTGTTGCTTCATCAAAGGCAGCAGGATAACATCCTTGTGTATAGGCAAAACCATAGTTTGTATTTGTATAAGTAGCTACATAGCCGGAAGTCTGACCAAAAACGATGTTCTGATTTGAGTGTCCCATGTGATTGATCACGGCAAGACCACCATTAATTGCATTTCGAACTATATCGGGATTGTATGTTCCTTCACGTTCATAAAGCCTGTTTACATGATAGTTTTCTTCTAAACTTGGAACCAGAGAAACAACTTCGTCCTTATAATCTCCACCCCAGGTTAAAGGGCTGTTATTCAGATTTTCTCCGAGCATAAATACCATATCATCACTAAATGTCTGATTATCAACATAGAAAGATGTTTTGTTGAAAAAGTTATCGAATTCTGTTTGAGTTTCAGCCGGAATCCTGCCAACAGATACTTCAGGAATCAGGTCAACATCATCTTCAACTTCACCGTAAATTCCATTCCCATTTCCATCCCAGTCATTATCCAAACATCCATAATAAAGATCACAAGGCATATTGTGATCAAGATATCCCCATCCGGTATCTATAAATACTGTACGAATCGGGATTATCTCATCATCACCACCGAGAAGAACATATTCCAATGGAGTGGAAGTTCCTGAATATGTTACATAAGCGTCAATAATGAAATTCTTGATCATCTCTTGCTCATTCACTCCTGGATATTCAGCATAAATATCGGAAATGAGAAATGCAGCAGTAAGAACATCATGCTCGTTTTTCCAATCTACAAAATCCTGCAGATATGCTTCTCTCTCAACATCGGTGATAACTATCATTGTGTATGGATCAGACGGATCTACAAGTGTACGACTCGAATTGGAATATGTTTTTTTATAATTATGCAAATCTTCTGGATTGATGATCATTTTCTTTACATCGGCTTTATAACTTTCTATGACCATTTTATTCTGATCATCATAAACATCATTATCAAATATTGAATTAACAGTGATCTCAGCAGTTTGATACCATTCAACCGTTTGCATAACCGGGTTAAATTTATATGGATAAACATTGATGATTGCCAGATCGTATCCCTTAACTCTTTGAACTCCTAACAACTCATAATCCATTTCAGGAAAATTAGTATTTTTGGAATAAACAGTTTGGTCTTTAGGTGTATTGTCTGGTAACGGCTGTGATATTGGCTGCATTTTCCTGGCATGATCGATATATTTACTACCTTTCATTTCCATAAGTTCCGTAAATTCTACATTTACAGAAGTTAGCTTCTGCCCCATTGGCAGCAGGATTTTTATCGGGATATACGCCATTTGCGGCTGCCCCGGTGCCATAATTTGCGGAAGCTCATTTTGAAATGAATTTCCTATTATAACCGGTTCTTCAATTTTCAGATTTATTGCTGAAATTAACATTGGTAATATTAACACTGCTAATATTATTTTTTTTCTCATTCTATTTCTCCTAATTTTTAATACATTTTTTAATCTGTTAAGAAGCAATTATTGAGCCAATATTACGTCAAGAAAATAGTTGTTAGCATGTAATTAATTTGATTTTCTTCGGAATGGTTGACAACAATTATCAATTTAAAAAAATGTTTCAGTCGGGATGTAGCGCAGTTCGGTCAGCGCGTTCGGTTCGGGACCGAAAGGTCGGAAGTTCAAATCTTCTCATCCCGACCATTTATTATTAATCTTTAGGGGACAGAAAGGTCGTCCCGATAAATCGGGATCATCCCGACTAATATTGTTAAGCAAATCCTGAAGAACTTATTCACCTCAACCGTCTGAACCACACTCGTGTGGTCAGACACCTTCTCATATCGAAGAGAAGGAAAAATGCAAGACTGTTCAGGATTTGTTTGTTCTTAACCCCAATTTAGAACCTTGAAAATGTTTCTTTCAAAATGTTCTTCCTGCTTAATACTTTCAAGGTTCAGTCTTGAGATTTAATCCTGAAAGCCGGCAACTACACGAAAAATTAACAGAGGAATTTTTCAGGGTCACCGTTCGCAAGATCTAAAAGACATTTCGTAGGGATTCATGATTTCAAAAATCACGAATCCTTGTTATATTGGATTTACGAATTAAAAATTCACCGCAAAGGCGCAAAGAACGGAAAAGAGAGGAGTTTCAATCCTTGTTATATCCGTCTTCGTTTAAGAAAATTGGGCTTAATGGACATTTTGGGTTGCTATTTGGATAGAATTTCATCAATAATCCTTCTTTTTCTCCACTCTTTTAATCCTGAATGAACTCTAAGTTTTGTTTTCAGTCTTGAAAACTTTCCTTCAAGGGAGTTTGTTGTATTT
>JAUVLU010000040.1 GCA_030600585.1 Candidatus Cloacimonadota bacterium
GCTTCATCTTTCGGAACACCGAGTTTTGCGAAAACTTCAACCATTAAATTGTAGATCTTTTCTACAGGGATTCTTTTTATTTCTGGCATAATACACTCCATATTATTAATAATCAAAGGGTTCTGTAAAATGAAACAAGAATTAATTCTCTCAGAAAGAATTCATCTGTACCAAATTATTCATAACAAAACCTACAATTTTCCTCTTGTCACACTGAGTAGGAACATATTGACGTATCGAAATGCATCAACATTCATTAGTTCTCATTATCCTTCGATAAAATCCGGTAACTGCCAGATCACTCAGGATGTACTGTGTTGAAATGCCAAGCAATTTTTATTATAATTTGGATCATATATTCTATCATATTTCAAAATTGCAAAGATCTGTTTTATTAGTTTATTAACAACAGCAATCCTACACACTTTATGTTCTTTTCCTTTCGATATTAAACGTTCATAAAACTCTTTGCATGAACTGTTATGCTGCATTGCAGATAACGAAGTCATATACAGTTGTTTCCGTAAATAACTATTACCTTTTTTGCTTATCCGACCACGACCTTTAACAGAGCTACCTGACTCATTGGGAGATGGATTAACACCTATGAAGCTAGCAACTTGTTTGCTGTTCTCAAAATCCTCAAAATTACCAAAAAAGCCGATTATAACTACTGCTGTTTTAGAACCAACTCCTTTGATGGAAAGAAGACGTTTATAAGTATCGGAATAATGCTCCCTTACTATTTGCAATAACTCGTCTTCAAATTTAGCAATCTCCCTCTCGGCATTTCTGATAATCTGCTTATAACTCTTACTGACTGATTTAATCTGCAAAGGATCTTGTGCTAATGCTTCCAGCTTGTTATTAAAGCTGTATTTAGTATCAATAAAAGAATCAACTGCTTTAAGTATTTTTATGATCTTTTGACGCTCTTTTGAACGTGGTTGAAAAAGTGATACTTTTTGTTCATAACCATACTCGGCAATTATCTTAGCATCTACTGCATCTGTTTTAGCACGAAGCATTTTCATCTGAGTATATCGCTTGATGATCAAAGGATTTATTACGCCTACTTTAAATCCTTGCTCGTGCAATATAGTTGCTAACCGCAGATGATAAACTCCTGTCGCTTCCATTACGAAAAGACAATCCTCTTTCTTGTTAATAAAACTTTTAAGCATTTTCTCAATACTTTTCTTATCATTGTTTACACATAATGCTTTGTGTTGATCTCCATTGTAAACGGATAAATCTAACTTTTTCTTTGACACATCAATACCGATAATTAATTCCATTTTTTGTTCCTTAATTGAATTTGATGTGGAAAATCTATCATCGCACTTATACAGGCTCTTGGTCTAGTGTACTGTTCAGATTTTGAGAGAAGGTGGGTTTAGCATCCCGAACGGTTTGGTTAACCAATGACAAGCCAAACTTACTCACCTTCTTCCACATCATTATTGCTGATTTTCTTATTTTAAAGAACATTCTGTGTCAACATACGATGACAATGTTTCTTTCTACGGCTTCTTATGATCCCTCTCTTGTTTTTTAAGAGATCAGGGCGTAAGTCCGGCGAAGACGGAACAGCAGCCTGCCAGGGCGTATCCGGCAGTTGCCGGAGAAGACTGAGGTGAGTCATTTCTTCCTGCGGCTTCTTGTGTTATTATGAGTCAGGTTCACTTTCCCGCCACGGAGTGTCGGGCTACTGCGTTCACCTTTCTTTGCGTACTTAGCGTCTTTGCGGTGGATTTTCCTTGTTACGTTCCCAAGACTAACCTGAGAACGAGTAACAAATTGTTGGATTTTCTTCTTTTAAAATTAAATTAATTTCATTACTTCTTTTGATGTTTTGCAAGATAGGATTCTATCTAATTTTGATTTCATTTCAGTAATATTACAATCGATAATTTCTTTTTTAATGATCAATAATCTTCCCGGGCTAACACTGAGTTCATCAACACCGAGTGCCAGAAGTAGTTTCACATATTTTTTTTCGGAAGCCATCTCACCACAGACTGCAACTTTCTTACCTATTTTATGCGCATTATCAACAGTAAGTTTTATCGATCTGATCATAGACGGATGAGTTGGTTTATAATAATCGGAAATGGATTGATTATCCCTGTCAACAGCGAGAGTATATTGAATCAGGTCATTTGTTCCAATACTTAAGAAATCGCATTCCTCGGCAATTGAATCTGAGGTGATAACGGCTGAGGGGATCTCTATCATCACACCAAGTTCCATATCTGCATTAAAGGGAATTCCACCTTTACTCAGCTCTTTGCTGCAAATCTCAATAATTTCCTTCACTTTCAATAATTCATCCACGCCGGAAATCATGGGAAACATGATCTTGATATTTCCATGAATATTTGCCCGCAAAATAGCTTTTATCTGCTGTTTGAATATTGGAATATTTTCCAAAGATATTCTGATGCCCCGGCAGCCAAGATTGGGATTTTCCTCATAAGCGATATTTAAAATATTAGAAAGTTTATCGCCGCCGACATCGATAGTACGAATGGTTAACGGATTTGGCGCAGATTTCTCTGCGATCTTTTTGTAAATTTCATATTGTTCTTCTTCAGTAGGAAGATCTTCGCTATCTATGAACAGGAATTCCGTTCGGAAAAGACCAATTCCGTCGCTCTTGTATTTTAAGACCTGATCGATTTCCTGCGGTATTTCTATATTACTCATTAATTTAATCTTTTTCCCATCTTTGGTTATGGGTTCTACATCGATCAATTTAAGAAGCCCGTTTCGAACATTCTGTTCTCTTTTATAAATTGCCTTGTACTTTTCTAATACACTTTTCGTTGGAGAAATTATTATGTAATCATTATTCCCATCGATAATCAGATCTTCTTCATCTTTAATATTCCCCATTAAACCAAGCGTATTTACCAGCATTGGAAGATTCATAGAACGGGCTATAATGCTGCTGTGCGAGTTTCTGCTGCCTCTTTCAATACACAATCCCCGAATATCTTTCTCGAAAACTTTTGTTACAAAAGAAGGTGTAATATTTTCCATTATCAAAATTGAGTTTTGAGTAACATCTTCCAAAATATCTTTTCTTTCATCCAAAATGTGACTTAATAATCTGTACGCAACATCTTCAAAATCAGAAACTCTATGTGAAAGATAGCTATTGTTAAGGTTACTAAAAATATCTGCAGCTTCAGTAAAATAAGTGCTAATGGCATGCTCCAGATTATATAGATCGTCCGCAATAAATTTAGATATTTTTTTTTTGAACTCAGGATCCATCAAGATCATTTTATGGGATTCTAAAATATCTCTGTTTTCCTGTGAGTATGTATAATCCTGAATAAGTTTATCTAATTCATTAATAACAAATGTAACATCTTCATTAAAGCGGGAAAGCTCAAATTTTACTTCACTCTTATGGATTTTTTTGTGCTCGATATACAGTTCATGTTTTTTGATGATCTTTGCCTTACCGATAGCAACTCCATTAGAAACCGAATTCCCTTTGATCTTTTTCACTTTTTCTATTCTTCCCCAAATTTGCTTGCGAACATTTCAGCAATTTCTTTTATTAAAAATTCCTCATCAACTCCATCGGCAACTAATTCAAGTTCAGAACCATATTCTGCTGCCAGTGTCATTACACCCATAATGCTTTTACCATTAATTTCCATATCAAATTTGATAATTTTAAATTCCGATCTATATTTTACAGCCGCCTTCACGATCATTGTAGCCGGTCTGGCATGCATCCCAAGTTTATTAACGATCTTAATGGTTTTTCTTATCATATTTTTTCAAATCCTATTTGATTATTCTTTTTCTTCGATCTGATTCTCACGCATTTTTGTTTTTCTTTTCAGATCTTCCTGCAGTTTGTCTGTATATTCTTTCGCTGCATCGTATCCAAATAATTTAGAAATATGATTCATCGCAACTACTTCAATGATGACTGCAATATTTTTCCCGGGAGAAATCGGCAGATATATGATTGGAATTTTATTTTCAAGTATTTCTACAAAGTTATCACTTAACCCGATCCTTTCATAATCCATATTATCTTTCCACGGCATTAATTCGACCTGAACATCGATACTTTTATTTATTCTTACAGCTTGTATCCCAAACATTTTTGCAACATCGATCAGTCCGATCCCTCTGACTTCCATAAAATGCCCGTAGTTGTTGGTTGCACAACCTACCAGAATATCTTCTTTTGAAGTTATCTTAACTACATCATCAGTTATCAGGCGTTGACCTCGTTCAACCAGTTCCAGTGCACATTCGCTTTTGCCTATTCCGCTTTTACCTGTTAAGAGAATTCCAACACCAAAAACATCTATAAGTGTGCCATGAATCGTTTTTGATTGAGCAAAGAAGCTTTGTAAGAATATTCTTAAAGAATTAAACAATTTATCTGTAGTTAATCTTGATAAAAATATCGGGATATTCATTTCATTTGCAAGAAATTCTATTTGTTTTGGGATAGAAAGACCTTTTGTTATAATAATAGCAGGTATATCATAAACCAATGCTTCCTTGATGTTGTTATATAGAACCTCTTCTTTTAAGGATTGCAAGTAACTTATCTCTGTTTCGCCAATTATTTGAATACGGTCATAATCAAATCGATCAAAATAACCCGTTAATGCAAGTCCCGGTCTGTTCAGAAAGGAAGTGGTAATATAACCCTGCATTGTATTTGGATGAGTGATCAACGAAAGAGAAAGATCTTTTTTCTTTTGTTCATAAAATTCTTTTACACTTATTTTTTTCATATCCCCTACTTTCAATTGTGAACCCGTTCCCGTCAAGTGGAACGGGTTCAAACAATTAACTTTATGCCTCTATCAATTTATAATGTTCCGCATCTTTTTTCACTAACACATTTATTCGATCTGTTTCCAAATTCTTAAATACTAAATACATACCACTTATATTATCGAATTTTTCCAGCGCATCTTCAACCGTTAAATTCTCTGCTAATATTCTTTTTATTTTTACTGTTTTCTTGCCTTCATTTCTTTCGATAAGATCTGCGTAAACAAAATGATAATTTTCCTTAAGGCTTTTCTTATTATGATCTGCCCATTTATCTTTCATCTTTTTTACTTGCTGCTCCATTTTGTCAACAGCATTATCAATTGCAAGATACATATTTTTTTCAACCGCTTCACATTTAAGGTTATGCTTTGGTGCATGGAGCATCAATTCAACTTTGTTTCCGTTCTTTTCTAATGAAAGAATGAAGTTGGCTGTAATAATATGATCGAAGTACCTTTCCAGTTTTGTGCAGGATCCATCAACATGGTCTCTGATCGCATTTGTCAGGTCGAAATGACGTGCAGTAATTGTAATTTGCATAATTTTCTCCTTCTTTAATGCTGTAGGAATGAGAAAATTTCCTACAGCTTTTTGTTTAAGATCTTCTTTGCCCGCTCTGCATGATATGAACTGCGTACAAGAGGAGCTGATTCGACAAGTTTAAAACCCATCCTCTCCCCCTCTTTTTTGTAATATGCAAAAATATCGGGATGAATATATTCTGCAACCGGATAATGCTCTTTAGTCGGAGCCATATATTGTCCAATTGTAATTATATCAATATCCGATTCACGCAATTTTTTCATCAGTTCAAGCACTTCTGTTTTTGTTTCTCCAAGACCAACCATGAAACCACTTTTTGTAAGAATAGAACAATCGGTGCTTTTGGCTGTTTGAAGAACTTTTAACGACCGTTCAAAATCCGCCATTGGGCGAACAACATCGTAAAGACGTGGAACGGTCTCGACATTATGGTTCAATACATCCGGACCGGCATTAACGATATATTTTACCTGATCCGGATCACCTTTTAGATCTGAAATTAACAATTCAATTGCAACATCAGGATCACAAATTTTTCTTATTTGTTTTATTACTTCAACAAATTGGGATGCGCCTCCATCAGGAAGATCATCACGTGTAACGGTTGTGATAACAACATATTTCAATCCCAATTCATTTGATAATTCCGCAATTGCTTTTGGCTCATTTACATCTGTCGGTTTAAGATTTTTATTTGTTTTATCTATTGCACAAAAAGTACAATTTCTGGTGCAGGTTTCTCCTAAGATCATAAAGGTGGCAGTACCGTTTTCAAAACACTCACCCTGATTCGGACATTTTGCACTTTCGCATACCGTATGCAGATTGTATTTTCTCAATTTTTTCATCATCTTTCGAGCTTTTCCTGCACCCAATTTTTCTGATTTAAGCCATTTCGGCTTTCTTAATACTTCCATATCTTCCTAATAATAATCTAAATTTTATGTATCGCAAATTTTTCCAGATCTTCAACTGCTTCCATTACAACTTCCGATAAAGTAGGATGTGCAAAAACAATTTTTTTCACATCATTTATAGTTGCATTCAAACCGACTAATATTCCGGCTTGAGCAATTAATTCTGTAGCTTGTGTTCCAATAATATGAACACCAATTATCTTCTTAGATTCTTCTAATGCAACTACTTTCACAAATCCGAAAGTTGTTCCCATTCCAAGTGCTTTCCCATTTGCAGAAAAAGGGAACTTCCCAATAAGTACATCATCATATTTCTCTTCAGCTTCTTTTTGTGTATAGCCAACGGAAGCTATCTCAGGATTTGTGAATGTGCAGGCAGGAATCTTTTTATAATCGAGATCGATGATCTCAATATCTGCTTTATTTATTTCATTATGAATGATATCCGCAACGATGAGTCCCTGTTTACTTGCTGTGTGAGCCAGCATGAGTTTTCCTGTAACATCGCCAATTGCAAATACGTTCTTCAAATTTGTTCTCATCTTTTTATCAATGCTCACAAATCCGTTTTCCATAGCGAGTTTATCATTTACAAATTCGATATCCATCACAGGTATTCTGCCGACACTTAACAAAACTTTATCAGCTTCAATTTCTTTTCCGTTAGATAATTTAAGGAGAATACCATTTTTAGTTTCCTCATAATTTTCTACTGTTGTTTTAAGATGCAGTTTTATTCCGCTTTTTTTTAACGCCATTGCCAATCTTTTAGAAATTTTCGTATCTTCCGTATCTATCAGGTTTGGCAGAAATTCCACTATTTCTACTTCCACACCCAATTGATTATAAATAGAAGCAAATTCACAACCTATAACTCCGCCGCCAATAACAATCAGTTTTTTGGGAAGTTCTTCCATTTTTAGAATATCTCTTGAAGAGAGGATATTATTCCCGTCACATTTTATTAAAGGTAAATCTTTTGGTTCGGAGCCTGTAGCAATGACTACATAATCAGCAATAAATTCATCATGATCAGTAATAATTTTGTATTCAGATCCGGTTTTTACAATTTTTATCACAAATTCATTTATAGTTTGGATATTTCGTTTTTTAAACATAAATTCAATACCGGAAACCAATTTTTCAACAATATCGTTTTTTCTTTGCCATACATTTTTATAATTAACACTGGATTTTTCAATAGTTATTCCAAATTTTTCAGCTTCGTTGATCTCCGAATAAAGCTCGGCAACCTTAACCAGAGATTTTGTGGGAATACAGCCATGATTCAGACAAACTCCTCCAAGTCTCTCTTTTTCAAATACTGCAACATCAATTCCATATTGTTGAAGCCGGATAGCCGTAACATATCCACCCGGTCCACCTCCGATAACTGCAACTTTGAATCCACTCACTCTTTTCTCCTCAATCTGCTATTAAGAATTCCTTTAGCTTTTCTATATTTTGCCACAACTCGTCGTGAAACATGAATACTCATTTCTGCAAGTTTTTCTGCAATATCCTGATCGCTCAATGGGTTAGTTTCATCCTCTGCTTCGATCATTTTAATAACTTTTTGTTCAACATTATGTCTCGATATTGGATTGTAATTATCATCCTTCCCTGCTTTACTTGTAAAGAAATCCTTCAGGCACATCACCCCGAAAGGCGTATCGGCGTATTTAACACGAACAACACGTGAGATTGTGGATTCATTAACTTGAAGCTCTTGTGCAATTACAGAATACGTTAAAGGTCTTAATACTCTGTTCTCTCCATAAAAAAAATCTGGTTGATGATGTAAAATGGACTTAGTAACACGCTCTAATGTTCTACCGCGCAAATATACAGATTTAATTAAGAACTTTGCAGAATTGATCTTATTTCGTACATAATTTAATGCTTCTTTATCCTTTTTTACTTGCTGTAGAATTTTATTATATCTTCTACTCAAACGAATTTTTGGAAATGAATAATCATTTATAACAATTTCATATTCGCTTCCAATCCGTTTAATAATAACGTCGGGAACGATATAATTGGAGTTATTTGTAAGAAGGCGCAATCCGGGTTTTGGATCCAGCTTAGATATTTGTTTTTTCCAATTTAAAATAGTTGTAACTGTAGTTCCAAAACTTGAAGCAATATTTTTATACCGCTTATGAATGAGATCATTGAAATGATCTGAAATAAGAATGATGATATTCTCATTATGAAATTCAGGGTCAAGTTGTGCTAACAGGCATTCCTGAATATTTCTGGCAGTAATTCCACAAGGTTCTAAATGAAGAAGCATTGAATGAATTTCTTCTGCCCTCATCAGTTCTATTCCAAATTCTTTTGCAACTTCCTCCATATCAAAATCTTTAGGTAGGAAACCATGTGCATCGATGCTATCAAACAATTCATACGCAAAATCGAATTCATCATTGCCTAAATCCAGTTTCTCGATCTGATATAAGAATTTTTCTTTTTTATCTTCAACATTTTTCACCATTTGATCGAAATTAATGCCTTCTGTTGAAGAGATACCTCTTGAACTTCCCTGAAAATATTCTGAATATGAATCCAATATCTCACTTAATTCTTTGGTCTCTTCCAGAGTTTTCTTCATCTCTTCGTCTTCAGTCTCATTTTTTATGTCTTTATCGATCTGATCTTTTACATTCTCATTTTTTATATTTGGTGCATCTTCATCGTCGTTAGATTCAAGAAGTTCCAGCATTGGATTACTGATCATTTCTTGTTTTAAATGTGTTTCTAACTGCATCAAAGGCATAGCAAGCATTTCCAATGATTGAAGCATCTTAGGTTTCAATAATAAGTTTTGCGTTTGTTTTTGAACTAATGTCTGCTTGAATTTCATCATTGCATAATTCTTCTTATTTAGTCATTCACAAAAGGATTGGTAAATCTATCACCGAGATATACTTCACGGGCTTTACTATCTTTTACCAATTCTCTTGAGGTCCCGCTAAATAATATTTCTCCATTAAAAATAATATATGCTCTTTCAGTAATTTTTAAAGTTTCCAGAACATTATGATCAGTAATTAATATTCCAATATTTTTCTCTTTTAATTTTCTTATTATATCCTGAATATCAGCTACAGCCATTGGATCAACACCGGCAAAAGGTTCATCCATAAGCATAAATGATGGAGATGTTACAAGAGAGCGGGTAATCTCAAGTTTTCTACGCTCTCCGCCTGACAATGTATATGCTTTCTGTTTGGCTAATTTGGTAAGCCCTAAATCTTCCAAATGTTCTTCCAATCTTAGTTTTCGTTCTTTTTTTGAAATCTTTAGTGTTTCCAGAATTGCCATGATATTTTGTTCGACCGTAAGCTTGTGAAAAATGGAAGGTTCCTGAGCAAGGTATCCTATTCCAAGTTGAGCACGTTTATACATGGGAAGATTTGTTATCTGTTTTTCACTAAAGAAAACATTTCCGCTATTGGCTTTTATTAATCCGAGTATCATGTAGAAAGTTGTAGATTTACCTGCTCCATTGGGTCCTAAGATTCCAACTATTTCACCCTGCTGCAAATTAATACTGACATTATTTACAACCTTTCTTTTATTATAGATCTTAACTAAATTCTCTGTTTTTATGCTCTTCATATAAATGGATTTAATTATTACCATTTTATTTGTCAAGCAATGTTATTATTAAAACTCAGATTTGGAATAGATTATGCTTTATCGTCGAATCTAAAATGTTTTTTTATATTTAGTTAAGGTTTTTTTTATCTGTTTTGATGTTGAAATTTATATTTTCCACTAACTTTATCTTTCATTGAAATTCTTTCAATTTTATTTTTATCATCCATTTCTATAATAAGATGTTCGCCTTTTGCATTATTAGCAGAAAAATTTTTACTCTCTGCTGTTTCCTGCTGGAAATAGGAATTAACGTTTCCCTTTGCTTCGCAAAAAGTTATGTTCCCTTTATTAAAATTGAATTCCATCAGATCACCGACTGCCCAATTCTTTTTGGGTTTATCTTCAAATTCAGAAAATTGTATATAGCAGGAATCCAGCAGTATGGCTTTCTTTATTTTTTGTTCTTCAAAGAAGATCCGGAATTCAATTGCTGTTGCATCAGCCAGATTCGAGGTAAATTTCGGCTTTCCCAAATAAACTGCTTTTTCTTCATCAGCAAAATATAAAAGGAAGTCGCTGGTCATAATAAAATCATTTGAAAAAGTTTTTACATTAAATGTAGCAACAACTTTTTCATAATCTTTAAAATATTCGATCTTCTCAGCCGAAATGGAAAGTGTATCATTCTCAGCAATAGAAAGAACAGGCTCTTTCATCAAGAATCCATAGCCATCATTCAAAAAGTATTTTAGTTCTCCACAGGTTCCGTGCATGCTTTCTCGTTCATCGTAAGTAATCACATTTTTCTTAGCAAAGAACTCTCTGGAATTCCTGAAATACTCCACCTCTTCTGCTTTAAATGTTCTTATAGTTGAATCAATGTGAGTTTCTGTTGCCAATACATCTCCACGCAGGAAAAGACGCTCTGTCTTGCGAAAATAATCAACATTATCTGCAAACAAGGTTAGGGTATCATCATATACTTCCACATTGCCCTGCATACGTACGATCTTCTGCAATTCAAATATATCCGCTTTATCACTGAAGAATTCAGTTTCACCATAGAAGAAGTGTACGTTCCCAAAAAGATTTGTGATATATTCACCTTCTATTTTGTTAATAATAAGTTTATCCGCATTTATCAATTTATAAGGGCGTAATTCCTCTTCAGCATGAAGATCAAATATAGCGGCGAGAACTACTGCCAAAAGAAATACTGCAATCGATTTACCAGTTAATTTCATCTTCATTCAGTTTTCCTTCTGCCGATACTTTTGTGATCTCCACTCTATCAAGATCTAAATTGGATTCCATCTCTTCGCCTATCAAGACATTATCTTCCCGTATCAAGGTAACACCATTTTTTGCATATAAAATATTTGTGTTCCTATCTAAAATAATAAGAGGGGCTTTCAATGTTCCGTTTTCACTTATAACTATAACATCACCGATTCCGGTGAGTGTGTTTTTTGCATCATTTACTTCGGCTTTATTGCATTTCAAAGTTGATTTTACGGAGCCGTCCTCATTAAAAAAAGTAACAAATACAGTATCTGCAAAAGTTTGTTTTGTACTATAATATTTATAAAAATGTACAGCAGTTAATTCATAATCGATCACGTTTTTGGTAGTGGAAATGATCCTGATCGAATCAGCTTGTTCATCCGGTATTTCCCCGCTTATCGGCATATTGGAAGCTGCGTCTTTCTCGGTACAGGAAATCAGAAAAAGAAGACTACATAGACTTAAGATGATCAAGAAGCTTTTGTAAACTATCTTCATATTTTCCCTGTTTCTTTAAGATAAGCTCGATAAATTCTCTAACTGCGCCTTCTCCGCCGTTACGCTCGGTAACGATATCCGCCCTGTTTTTAATATCATCGAATGCATCTGCCGGAACTGCTGAGATATTGCATTTTTCCATAACCGGAAAATCATTCCAGTCATCTCCCAAATAGGCAACATTTTCCCAATCCAGATTCAATTCTTTTAGTAATTCAATAGTTTTTTTTAATTTATTCCTTACGCCCTGAAAGAGCAGTTTAATTTGAAGATCGTCACATCTTTTCTCAACAACATTAGAACTTCTGCCTGTTATGATCGCAAGTTTTATATCACTAAATTGCAGCAGTTTGATCCCTAATCCATCCTTCGCATTGAAATTCTTAGATTCCAATTTATTATTATCATAGATTATTTTCCCATCGCTAAGAACACCATCGTTATCTAAAATTATCAATTTGATTTTGCTGAAATCCATATATTCCTCACTATCCTTTAATTTTCAAACAGGAATCCAATAATTCAGGAAGCTCGGTTAGTGCGAGCATTGAACTTGCATCACTAAGCGCTTCTGCAGGATTCGGATGTGTCTCAATAAAAAGTCCATCAACCTTTCCGGTAGCCAATGCAGCTTTTGCCATCATTAATGCAAATTGCGGTGTTCCGCCTGAAGTTTTATTTTGGGAAGGTCTTTGCAGGCTGTGTGTTACATCGTAAACTACCGGATAACCAAGCTGTTTCATAATTGCAAAACTGCGGAAATCCACCACTAAATTATGATAGCCAAAACTTGTTCCACGCTCGGTAAGTATAATATTTCCATTATCCGCTTTCAGGATCTTTTCCACTACATTTTCCATATCTTCCGGAGCCATGAATTGTCCTTTCTTAGTATTTACAATTCTACCTGTTTTAGCTGCTGCAAATATAAGATCCGACTGCCTTGATAAAAATGCCGGTATCTGCAGAATATCAGCTACTTCTGCAGCTTCTTTAACTTCATTAATTTCGTGAATATCGGTTAATATTGGAACATTAAATTCCTTTTTTATTTTAGATAAAACTTCAAGTCCCTTTTTTAATCCGGGACCGGTCGGTGACTCAATCGAAGTTCTATTTGCTTTCTTGAAAGATGATTTAAAAACAAATTGTATTCCTCGTTTTTGAGTCATCTCAATCAGTTCAGCAGCAATCTGCATCATCAATTTTTCATCTTCAACCACACACGGACCGGCAATAAGAAAGAATTTTTCACAACTTTTAAGTTCTTCATAAAGCTTCATTTTATCTCCAAAAGCAGATCATCTACAAAAAGTTTGATCCACCAAAATTATTATTCTTTATCTCATATTAGTGACATCTGAAAGTCATAAAATATTGTGTCCAGATTTTTTTTGCTTGCATGATTTCATATAGTAAAATTTATCACTTTTGAGTATAAATTATGAAGAAATTATTATTAATAATTATGGTATTAGTTTTCAGCACCCTTCCTGCTATTGAAGAAGAGCATCAAATAGCACGCTTGCATTATAAAGGTGGTGGTGACTGGTATAACGATCAGGATACGATACCAAATATAGCTGAATATCTAAATAAAACTTTAAATACGAGGTTCTCTAAAATTCAAGTTATCGTCAGCCCTGATGATCCAAAGCTTTTTGAATATCCTTTTGTTTTTATGACAGGACACGGCACTGTAAATTTCAATAATAAAGAAGCTGAAAACATCAGGACATATTTGGAACGCGGCGGATTTCTTTATGTTGATGACGATTATGGTTTGCACAAATCTTTCCAGCATGAAATCCAAAAAATATTCCCGGAAAAAGATCTGATTGAATTGCCAGCCAGCCACCAAATATTTCATTGTTATTTCGATTTCCCGAATGGATTACCAAAGATCCATAAACATGATGATAAGAGACCTCAAGCATTCGGCATCTTTGACGTAAATGGAAGACTGATGCTGCTCTATACTTATGAATCCAACATCTCCGACGGTTGGAGCAATGTTCACGATGACCCTGAAAATATCAAAGAACAGGCTTTCCGGTTCGGAGCAAATCTGTTTTATTATATCATGACGAATTAGTAAAAGAGGAATTAAAATATGAATGTTTACATCGCCTCCGATTTTCATTTGAAATTTGTAGAAAAAGCAGAAGATATCGAACGTAGAGAAAGAGTAATTGATTTTTTGGACAGCATAAAAGATGATGCTGATCTACTGATTTTAAACGGAGACATTTTTGATCTTTGGTTCGTATGGAAAAAATTTATTATTAAGGGTTATTTCCCTTTGCTGTTTAAACTCAAACAGCTTAGAGAAAAAGGTGTCAGGATAGTTTTTATCGCCGGTAATCATGATTTCTGGTTTAGAAATTTCCTCACAGGAACACTTGGAATTGAAGTATATGAAAACGATTTCTGCGAGACAATAGACGGTGTAAAAACTTTTGTTTCTCATGGTGATAAATACACCTCGAACGATCTGCGCTACCAGATCTTCCGCAGTATGATCCGTAATAAATTCATCATGTGGATCTTCGGGAATCTGCATCCCGATATTGCCTTAAATATTGGCAAAGCAATGAGCAGAACAAGCCGAAGACAACAAGTATCGGATGGATCATTAAAAAAACGTGAATGCGGGCTTATCCAATTTGCTAAAGAAAAACTAAACGAAACAGACCTGGTTATACTGGGACATTCGCATCTTCCTAAAATAGAAAGATATGAAAACGGTATTTATGCAAATGCGGGGGACTGGATAAATAATAGTTCATATTTAAAAATGACAAATGGGAAAATAGAATTGCTCGATTATAAATAATTCGGAATTAAAAAAAACAAATAATAGGAGATAATGAAAAATGATTAAAAAACTGTTTATAATAATCATAGTAATATTAATAGGAGCGTGTACAATGAACAACTTAGAAGCAAGTAAAAATGTAACTATAAAAATGGTTACAAATAAGGGAACGATCGAATTGGAGCTATATCAAGAAAAAGCCCCTGTCACAGTTGAAAACTTTATAAAATATGCAAATGATGGTTTTTATAATGGGACTGTTTTTCATAGAGTAATTAATAATTTCATGATTCAGGGTGGTGGATTCACAATTGAAGGATCTCATAAAACCGATACTTACGATCAAATCCAAAATGAAGCTGATAATATGCTTTCAAATGAAATTGGAACCATCGCCATGGCAAAAACCAATAATCCGCATTCTGCAACTTCTCAATTCTTCATCAATGTTGGCGATAACAAATTCTTAGATCACAAAGATAAAAAACGCGGTTGGGGTTATTGTGTGTTTGGAAAAGTGACAAATGGAATGGATGTAGTAAATATCATTAAAGCTGTTCCCACTCAGGTTAATCCTAAAACAGGAATGCAGGACTGGCCGGTAGAAGATATTATAATCGAATCGGTTGAAGTAGTTAAATAGTTTAGTTGTTTAAAAATCCCCTCTGTTAGAGAGGTGGATCTGATCCACTTTTTAATTGATCAAAGCCGAGGTGTGTTTACTTGTTGATAAGTTAAACTTATCAATACAATTTCGTCCGTTCCCAAGACAACAGCCTATGTGAAAACAGTAGCCCGACACTTTTAACCTGTAAAATCCAGCAGCCGCTGGATATTTAACAGATACGTGGTGGAAAAATGAAATCGAAACATTGCTTTAAATAAGCGATATCAAGTTTAGAAGACTAATTTGAATTCCCAATGAGGGCATTGGGAACGAGATTCCCCAAAATCAACGGATTTTTCATTTTCACACAGACTGCAAATTTGAGAACAAGAACGTTGATTTTTTATCAATCTTCCTTATCGCTTCTCGGATGTGCTTGTTGATATGCTTTTTTCAAATCTTTTAAAGTAAGATGAGTATATATCTCGGTCGTAGATAAATTACTGTGACCAAGCATTTCCTGAACAGCTCGCAGGTCTGCACCGCGAGCGAGAAGATGAGTTGCAAACGAATGCCGTATCGAATGCGGAGAATAACCTTTGGTCTTTGCTACTAAATTTAAATAGCGTGAAAGAATTTCTCTGATCTCATTAGAAGAAAGAGATTTACCGCTTTTCGATAGGAAGAAACTATCACCACTGAATCTTGAACCGAATTGCTCACGAATAGTCAAATAATTCCTGATAGCGATCTTTGCTTTACTGCTTACCGGTACGATCCGTTCCTTATTCCCCTTCCCGATTATCCGTATCAGCTTCTCATTCAGATCGATCTGCCCCATTTTGCAATCTGCGATCTCACTTATTCGTAATCCGCTGGAATATATCAATTCCAAGATCGCACGGTTTCGGATACCAAATTTGCTGGATAGATCGGGAATATTCAATAATTCTTCCATCTCTTTTTCAGAGAAATATTTTGGTAGTTTTTTCTCAAATTTAGGAATATGAAGTTTTGCGGCAGGATTTTTCTTTAAATATTCATTCTTTTCACAGAATTGGAAAAAATTTTTCATAGTTGTAGCTTTACGCGCAAGTGTGCGGTTATTGCGGTCATTCATGCTTAAATGACGTAAAAAATCACGTAGAAATAAACGCGTGATCTGATCTAATTTCACACTGCCGTCTTCAAAATACTTCGTTAGGAAATCTTCAAGTTGCAGAAGGTCCTTTTTGTATGCGGTTATTGTATGCTCAGAAAGACCTCGTGAGATCAATATTCTTACAAATTCATCTATTGCTTTCTGCATACTCATCCCCTATCCCATTCTCTTAAAAAAGAAGGGAAAATTATGAAATGCAAGTAGAATAATTTTCTTTCATTTTTTCTCCGACATCCCTCTCTTCCAAAGAGAGGGAACGAGGGTGAGTTATGGCTTACCAAACTCAATCTCTTCCCACTTTTCCTGAACTTTTCCATTATGATATTTTAAACGCAATTTTCCATAATTACCATTTTTGGTAAGTGTACTGTAAAATCTGGTGATCAGGTTAGAAAGATATTCATTTTTTTTCTTTTGATAATCAAAGCTCACCACCGCATCTACTTTAAGACCTTTAACTATATTATTATCTATATATTTAGTTACATTTGAAAGCATGATAACATAATCTGTTTTCTTTGCTAAGAATTCTGACTGCTCTTTAGCAATTTTAAAAACTTCAGTATCTAATTTTGCATGATCGGCAATATTATGCTTCACCATAAAATCCGGTGTATAAACAGCAAAAATCCCAACTTTAAATGAGTCGCATTTAATTATTTTATTTTTAATTATTGGAATTGAATCACTTTCTATATTAGAGATAAGTAAATCACTTTCAATGTTTTTTTCAAAGAAAAAATAATCTACCGGGGAAATTATTTCAGGCTTTATCGTGTTAATAAAAAATGCTGACAAGCTATCTGATTGCGGATCTGCCAATATCCGTCCGGCAAAAGCATTCACCTGCCGTATCGAGTCATTACGGATGTTCTTAATCAGAAAATTAACCATATTTATCCGATCATGATCAAAACGGGGCTCTATGAAAAAATTAATATCAAGATAGTCTTCTGCAAAAAGATGACCCAATATAAATAAAACGAATACTAACAAAAATATTTTTTTCAAATTCATCTCCGAATTTTTTATTACTTTATAAATTCCATACTCATCTTGTCAAAAAGATTTTTTTGACAATTAATAATAGTATATATTTTTTGTGTAAATTAATAATAGGGATTGAGGAAATATGAATAATAAACTTATAGTTGTAATAGGTGCTTTCGGCAGCGGGAAAAGTGAATACTCAATAAATCTTGCCAGAGAATATTCCCAAAAAGGAAAAGAGGTCACTTTGGTTGATCTGGATGTAGTTAATCCATATTTCCGCAGTAGAGATGTACGAGATAAATTTGCTGAGGAAGGTATTACGGTTATTGCACCTGAAGGTGAATTCCAGCATGCCGATCTTCCAATGCTCTCACCCAGAATTATGGGAGCTGTACAGAATTATAAAGAAACCGTTATTCTTGATGTAGGTGGAGATCCTGCCGGCTGCAGAACTCTGGCAAGATATGTAGCAAATATCAAAAAGCGCGGATACGAAATGCATTTTGTTATAAATACAAAACGCCCTTTTACTTCTGATGCTGCCGGAATTACGGAAATGTTGGAAATGCTGAGATTCTCCTCCAAACTCGATATTACCGAATTCATCTGCAATACTAATTTAATGGAATATACAACAACAGACATCATTAAAAAGGGTATAAAAACAATTGATGAAGTAGCAAAAAAAGAAAATATCAAATTTGATACATTTACAGTTTTGGATAAATATATTGATGATATCCCAAAGGAAATTGAAGGTAAAAGCAGAATGATATTACATTACTTTCTTTCTAAACCATGGGAAACAAGCAATTATAAATAACCCGGCTATTAATTGCTGGGATCAAATCACCATTACGAGAAACGCCGTCACCGTGTCGGTTCCCCTGTTTTGCCTATGCCTGACCCCGATATTCATCAGGGCAAGAGGCATAGGTTATTGATGGATTTAACCATGTGAAATAAGTAATAAAGTTTACCATTTGGTCATTTAAAAAAACTCAAATTCATTTCAATTCTTACACCATTCTCAACTTATATAATAATAAATACTGTAGTATTTTATCTTTTTCTTTGACACAGACAAAATAAATTTGATTTTTTGTTTCTTAAATATTGTTTATATTAATAATATTTATATAGTCTTTGTTTAAGTAGCACGACTTGAGTTTGAAAAATCGGAGTCGGGTTATGAATAAAATTTAAGAGGTTGAGAGTTAAAACTCTCGTATCCAAGTCCCAGATTGGATACTATGAAACAAAGAGTCGCAGATTTAAAGAGAGGAAGAATTGAGAAAATTAGGAAGTAGAAACGGTTTGAATCTTAATGAATAATAACCCACCAGCATGTTCTGAACTTGATTCGTGATAATTCAACGTGGATATCAACAAAACTCGCAAGGCTATAATAAGGAGTAAAAAAAATGAAACATACAGATAGTACCAAAGAACAGCTTCTTACTGAATTAGAACAATTACACTTGAAAATTGCAGAATTGGAAAAATCTAAAACCAAACAAAAACAGGAAGTAGAAAAATTACGTATATCAGAAGAACAATTCCGATTAATTGCAGAGAATACAAGTGATAATATAGGCATAACAACATTTGATCTTAAGGCAAAATATATCTATGTAAGTCCTTCCATAAAATCCGTTCTTGGTTATGACCCTGAAGATTTGCTTGGAAAGTCCTTTTTCGATTTTGTACATCCCGATGATAAGAAAAAAATATTACCATTATTGAAGAAATATGTTAATTTAAAAGTTAAAAAACTCCTTACAGGAAAGAAATCACCTATTAGTGAAACAATAGAATTTCGCTTTAAAAATAAAGTCGAGAATTGGCGTTTTATGCAAAGTACTGTAAATATTGCAGGAAAGCAGCTTATTGCTGTTACCAGAGATATCACAGAACGCATACAAGCAGAAGAAGTGTTGCTGAAAAGCGAAAAACAGTATCAAAAAATTTTTAATTCTTCAACCGATTCATTTCTTATTTTCGATATGAATGGAAATATAATGGAAGCTAATTCTCAAGCTTGTAAAATGTATGGTTATACCTATAAAGAAATCACAAAACTTTCCGGAAAGGATATAATTCATCCGGATCATTATCGTGGTTTTGATCAAATAAAACAGTATGTTGAAACAATCGGAAAATTTCAAACCGAGACAACAAACATTCATAAGGATGGAACTCCTTTCACTGTTGAAGTCAGGGGAACTACATTCGATTATAATGGCAAGCCGCATTTACTATCTATTATTAGAAACATCACCAAGCTCAAGCAGACAGAAGAAAAAGAAAAACAATATCATAAGGATATTAAATTACTATCCGAAACAGCAATGCAGTTCGTTGAACTCTCTCCCGATACAGACATTTACAATTTCATTGGGGAACAACTTCAAGAATTGATTGGAAAAGAATCATATATTGTCATTAATACCATTGATGAAGAAAAAAGCATTTCTACGATAAATGCAGTTTTGGGATTGGGAAAATTCACAGATAAAATTACCAAACTTCTGGGAAGACACCCTGTAGGTATGATGTTCGATATCGAATATACAAATAAATACTATGCCGACAATAAAATGCATCTTTATGAAGAAGGTTTATATGGATTATTCTTAAAAACTGTTCCGAAAACCGTCTGTAAATCTATGGAAAAACTTTTGAATATTAAAAAGTTATATACAATTGATTTAACAAAACAGGGACAATTTTTTGGAAGTGTTATTATATTATTAAAAGAAGATATCGGTGAACTTAAAAATAAGCAAATAATCGAAACATTTTTAAAACAGGCATCCATATCAATTCAAAGAAGACAGGCAGAAGACGCACTGCGAAAATCGGAAGAACAGTTTCGTTTAATTACAGAAAACACAATGGATATAATTACATTGCAAACATTTAATATGAAATCTATTTATACCTATATTAGCCCTTCGATAAAAATTATGAGTGGCTATGAACCGGAAGAAATGATAGGTAGATCTGCTTTTGAATTTATACATCCCGATGATAAGAAAAAATTATTACCATTATTGAAGAAATATGTAAATATGAAAATAAAAAAACTTATTACCGGAAAAGAATCTTCTTTAACTGAAACAATTGAATATCGTTTGAAAGATAAATCCGGAAATTGGCATTATGCTCAAAGTACCGGAAATGTCGTTGGAGATCAACTTCTTTTTGTTACAAGAGACATCACTGAACGTGAACAAGCAAAAGATATTTTAATGAAATCAGAAAAAAAATACAAGGATTTATTTGAAAAATCAGAAGATGCTATTTTAATTATTCACAATGGGAAATTTGTGGATTGTAATCAAGCCACAGTTAATATGCTTCGTTATAATAACAAGAGTGAGTTTTTAAATACGCACCCTTCAGAATTGTCACCTGAAAAGCAAGCGGATGGAAAATCATCATTTACAAAAGCAAATGAAATGATGAAAATAGCTTTTAAAGATGGCAGTCACCGCTTCGAATGGGATCATAAGAGAGCTGATGGAGAAGTTTTTCCGGTGGAGGTATTGTTAACCGCTATTTCTACCGATGAAAAAAAACAAATCCTTCATACTGTTTGGCGAGATATTACAGATCGCAAGCAAGCAGAAAAAGCAGTAATTTTTGAGCAAAAACAGATTCTTTCCATGTTCGATAGTATTGATGAAGTGATATACGTTGCCGATCCGGATACTTACGAACTTTTATATTTTAACGAAGCTTTCAAGTTACGCTGGAAGGGAAAAATAGGCGATAAGTGTTATAAGGTTGTTCAAGGTCGAACTTCTCCCTGCCTATTTTGCAGCAATAAACATATTTTTGGGAAAAACCTTGGAAAAACACATATCCGTGAATTTCAGAATATAATTGATAAACATTGGTACCGCTGCATAGATAAAGCGATAAAATGGATTGATGGACGTATGGTGCATTATGAGATGGCAATCGATATTAACGAAAGTAAGATAATAGAAAAAGAACTTAAAGAAAGTGAAGAACAATATCGTATTCTCGTGGAATCATTGGAAGAAGGAATTGCATCGGTTGATGAAAACGAAAATTTCACATTTGTAAATCCGGCTGCATGCAATACATTCGGATATGCAAGAGAAGAGCTACAACATATGAACTTTAAAGATCTTTTGAGCCAGGAAGAACATAAAAAAATATTGCAGCAGAACGCCAAAAGAAAAACAGGGAAAGCCGGTAAATATGATCTGAATATTATCAGGAAGAACGGAGATGTCCTCATTCTTTCTACAGGTGTCAGTCCAATATTCGAGAATGGTAAATATAAAGGTTCTTTTGGAATATTTCATGATGTTACAGAACGCAGGAAAGCACAAGAAACATTACAGAAATACACTCTGCAATTAGAAACGCTGCATACTATTACTTCGGCACTATCAACATCATTGGAACTGAATGACGTGCTGCAGCTCATTCTGGATCAAATTGCAAAAGCGATCCCCTACGACAGTGCCTGTATTTTCTTAATCGAGAATGAAAAGCTGAAAGTTGCAATAACCAAGGGACTCTCACCGGATTTGGTTGGACAAACTTTTCCAATGGATGAACCTCTCTTCTATGGAATACAATTAACCATGAAACCAATGATAATATCTGATGTTCAAGCTGATCAACGCTTTGGAGGCTGGGGCGGCACATCCGAAATCCGTAGTTGGATGGGCATTCCGCTGATCGTCAACGATGTAATGATAGGCTACCTGACATTAGACAGCTATCAACTCAATACTTACACATCCGGGCAAACTGAATTAATTCAACCATTTGTAGCACAGGCTGCGCAAGCTATCCATAATGCCCGTATGTATGAAAACATTATCAAAAAAACCAACAAACTGGAAAACTTTAATAAAATCGCTGTAGGCAGGGAAGTAAGAATGATCGAATTGAAGAAAGAAATAAATGAACTTTATAAAAAATTGGGTAAAGAACCAAAGCACAGGATCGCGAAATAAAAATATGAAACGGCGTAAACGCCGTCGTTGTGTTTTGTTTCCGTTTATACCTATGCCTGACCCCGATATTCGTCAGGGCAAGAGGCATAGGTTATTGATAAGATAAAATGGTGAAAAAAAATAGCCCGGTCCTTTTTAACCCGTTAAATTTTTTGTTTCTATTTAACTGGGTCAGGGCTGGGTTCAAACGTCGTCGCGTGGGAAATAAAACGCCGTTCACGGCGTTCTAAAAAAAGGAATAAAAATGAAAATACGAACAAGATTTCTTCTTAATATTTTTGTATCGATTTTAATTACAGGAATTTTCAGCCTTATAGTCAGCAGAACAATTTCTAAAAATATTGTGGAAAAACAGATCAAACACAGCATGATAAGAATCGCTTCATCAAATGCACAACAAATTGAATCTACAATAGAAGAATACAGAAATATAACGGAATTACTGGCAATCGGTAATTTTACAAAAAATCTTTTTAACCCGGCTGAAAATTACAATCAGGCATTGTTTATGGCTAATGAGCGTATGAATAATACAATACGCTCATTAGAAAAAATCTCAAGGATCAGAATATTAAATAATAATGGTATTGTAATGGTATCCAGTCATGAAGATACGGGAGAAGATGATTCTGAAGAAGACATTTTTATTAAAGCAAAAGAAAAGATTTATTTTGGAGATATACATATCTCACGATTTACCGGAGATTATGTAGTTAGTGTGTCATCACCCATTTTTGTGAATAATATGTTTTCAGGAGTTATTGTTGTAAATTTTAATTTAGAAAAAAAATTATTTATTAGGACACTAACAAGTGGATCAGATTTGGGTAAAACAGGAGAGGTTTACCTTGTAAATGGCGACGGATATATGATAACCCCTTCCAGGTTTATTGCCGATGCTGTTTTGAAACAGAAAATTGATATAGCTCATCTTAAAAGTGATATCAGTATTTCTCCCGAACTTTTTCAAGATGAAGAACTTATATTCGGATCATACAAAGATTATATGGGTAATAAGGTTCTGCGGGTTCATACACATATACAGAAAACCGACTGGCATTTGTTCGTAGAAATAAACACGAAAGAAGCGTTTGCACCTGTTTACAACCTTACACAATATTTGCTGTTGCTGCTTGTTGTTCTTTTGGTTATCGGTATAACAATAGCAATTATTTTATCAAAAGCGATTACAAGACCAATTATTAAACTGCATCATGGTACGGAACAAATTGAGAAAGGAAATTTGGATCATAAAGTAGGAACCAAAACAAAGGATGAGATTGGTCAACTCTCAAGAGCATTTGATACAATGACAGATAAATTGAAAAAAAAGATAAACGAAAGTGAACGGCAGAAAGTATCCACAATTAATATTGCCAACGACCTCGAAGAGATCAATGTTTCACTGCAGGAAGAAATTGCCGAACGGAAAAAGGCGGAGAAAGTACAAAAAACATTATATGATATTTCGAGTGCTCTGAATACAATTGTAAATATGGACGAACTTTTCGATAAAATAAGAAAATTTTTAAGCAATATTATAGATACCACAAACATGTATGTTGCTCTTTTCGATGATAAAACCGATACTATTTCATTTTCTTATGTTGTTGATGAAAAAGATAAACTTGAAACATTCCCGATTGGTAAATCATTTACTGCTTATGTGATCAAAACGGGCAAACCGCTTCTTGCAACAGAGAAAGTTCAAAAAGAATTAATTGATTCGGGAAAAGTAAAATTTATTGGAACACCTTCTAAAATCTGGCTGGGAGTTCCGTTAAAAATAGAAAATAAAGTTATCGGTGTAGTAGCTATACATAGTTATACAAATTCGGATACATACTCCGAAAAAGATGTGGAAATCATGGAGTTCGCATCTGATGAAATCGCTCTTGCTATTAAACGGAAACAGGATATGGAAGAACTCAAAGGATCAGAAAAAAGCTATCACGGTCTTTTTAATAGTGCCCTCGATGCAATTTATATTCAGGATAAAGATGGATTTTTCGTTGATGTTAACGATGCTGCTGTAGAAATGTATGGCTATCAGCGAGAGTATTTTGTAGGCAAAACACCGGAGTTTCTTTCTGCTCCCGGAAAAAATAATATGAAGAAAATATTTAAGATAATTCAAAAAGCGTTTATGGGTGAACCTCAACTATTTGAATTTTACGGACTGAAAAAAAACGGAGAGGTCTTTCCCAAAGATGTACAATTGAGCAGCGGTACATATTTTGGAGAAAATGTGGTTATTACTTATGCTCGTGATATTACGGAACGTAAAAAAGCGGAACAGGAACTAAAAAAGCGATTGCATGAACTTGAAATTTTTTATAATGCAACTTTAGGACGGGAAGGGCGAATCATTGAACTAAAACATCATATAAATGAATTATTAGTACAACTTGGAAAAGAAAAGAAATTTAAGGTGTAATGAAGACGAGACTCGAGACGAAAGGAGCCAAAATGAAAATCAGTACAAAATTAGAACTTGAAGAAAAATTGATAAAATCACATCAGAGGATAATCGAATTGGAGGGATCACTTAGCCATTTCATAAAAGACAAGAAGGTTGGTCAAGACCTTCAGGAGACCTGTGATTACTTAGAGAATCTGATAAACTATGCCAATGCTCCTATTATTATCTGGAATCCTGACCTCATTATTACCCGCTTTAATCATGCTTTTGAGCAATTAACAGGATACAAATCCAACGATGTTGTAGGTAAGGAATTGACTCTCCTTTTCCCTAAAGCCTACCGCAAGAAATCTATGAATAGGATAAATGCTACTTCAAATGGTGAACATTGGGAATCTGTGGAAATTCCAATTCTATGCAAAGATGAGAATATAAGGATAGCACTCTGGAATTCGGCAAATATTTATGCTGCGGACGGTAAAACTCTTGTGTCAACTATCGCTCAGGGTACGGATATTACTGAAAACAAGCGGAAAGAAGAACAAATCAATAAAACGAAGGCAGAGTTGGAGAACATACTAAATACTACTCCTATTCACATTGCTTCTATTGATATTAATGGTAAATATACAAGTTGGAATATGGCTTCGGAAAAGATGTTTGGATTTACTGCTGAGGAAGTGATAGGAAAACTTACTCCTCGAAGATTTCATCGCAATGACAAAGAGGCAAAGATTGTTATTGAAACAGCAAAAAAGAAAGGTAAGTTTGAAAATGATATTATTCTTAAGCGAAAAAACGGATCAGAATTCCAAGCTCATCTCTTAGTCTCAAAAATAATCGATTCTTCCGGTGATCATATAGGTTATACAGGCATGGCAATTGATATCACTGAGCGCAAACAAGCGGAAAAGATCCAATTAGTTTTATATAATAT
>JAUVLU010000012.1 GCA_030600585.1 Candidatus Cloacimonadota bacterium
CGTTCTTCTTAGTATCCAAACTGCTACAATTCGGACAGCGTTTTTTTTCTTTATACTCATGACACGAGTAAATTCTATCATAACTTCTTTTGTCAATTAACATTATGTGCCTTCCCAGACACAGTTAAGTTAACACTCCCATTTTTTTTATTTTTTTCTTTGTGTCCTTCGTGGCTGAATTCTTTTAGAATCCAGTCTGCAGCCTGACAATAAGTTTCCCTGCTTCTTCTGATTCGTTATCGGGAACAGTTACAGGAAATTCATAATCGAATTTAAGTTTTGTGTGTTCTTCATCTAATCCGAAAGTAATGCCGACAGTGAAATAGTTAGAAACAAAATCATCACATAAGATTTCATCATCTATAAATGTTGCCGAATTATCCCAGTAAAAAGCATCTACATCGGAAGCTTTATTCCACGATTGATACATTATATAAGGTTGGATATAAGGAATTGTTTCGCCGTTCGTTTTTATCGTGTACGCTCCTTCGATATAAAATGCATTCATTTCAAGCTCATCAGCAGGTTTGATTGTTTCTGGAACTTTGCTTCCTGTGAATCCCTTTCCTTCATAATATTCTCCGCGAAGGAAAATATTGTTGAAATCAAAATCAGCTCCGAAACCCATTCTATGACCTTCCTCATAAATAGGTTTGCTTGTAACAGAATCGACTTTTCCAAAGTCCTGTTTGATTAGATTATAATATCCGCCTACCGACAAACCCGGTAAAGGAGTTCGGAAGATCAAACCGATATTCCTATCATATTCCGTATCAAAAGACATTTCTTGCGGTCCGTTTAAAATCCCTACCTGTGTTTCAAACCCCATCGTTTCCGTAAAATCATAATCTGCTTCAAAAATAAGACCGGTTGGATGACATTGATTTTTGAAAGCACCGAGAGAATACGGTTTTTCTGCTGTGAGGACTCCGACGCATTCATCGTGCATTTCAAATCCCCGCATAATATGTCCTTTCATAAAACCGATTTTCATAAACTCATAAGGTTTATAAAAGAGACCGGCTTCCATAAGCAAAATATTGATTCCAAGTCCGCCAGAGCAGGTTGCCATTCCGACTTCCATATTGTACTCAATTTTTTCATTGAACAAACCCTCGGCTTCAATTGTTGCACTTCTCACAGTAAATTTGTTTACAGGAACCGCATAAATCGTATTCTCAAAATTTCCAGCGTATGATGAATCCTGAACAACATCGTTATCTCCAAAATACGATTCTGCCTGAATAACAATATTTGTATGAATTTCGGGCAGTTCAAATTCTGCAAACAAGATAGTCTGCAAAATCAATACTAATGTGACCATTGTTAATAACTTCATAATTTTTTCTCCTTTTTATTTTTTTGCTATTGAGACGCATTCTCAACGAGTGAATAAAAAAATTTAACTCAAATACTCATTACGATTTCTTATTTTGTTCCTTTGATAAAACTACAGTTCTGCTCATAATTATCTTTGGTTCGTTGATTATTTGGAATCCGATTTTGTGAACGGAATCGACCATCTCTTCAAATTTTTTTTGGGAAATATGGTGTTTGGGTTCAGCAATGAATAAAACTCCGGAAGGTTTCAGAAGAGCGTAGATTTGTTTAAAAAAAACAAGAGCATCCGGTGTTTCGTGGACCATCCAGAAGGCAAGAGCAAAATCAAGTTTTTCATTGATACCTATTTTATCTGCAGAACACTGATGTGTTTCGATAATATCGGCAACATTTGCTTTCCCGGCTCTTTTCATCAATCTGTCCAACATTCCTTTTTGCAGATCGACAGAATAGACCTTTCCTTTCTTTCCTACAATTTGTGCCAGACCAATAGAGAAGCAGCCGAGTCCACAGCCGAGATCCATCACGGTCATTCCTTCTCGAACATATTCTTTGAACATTTTCTTCGGGTTATGGATGAGCTTTCTCAACGGATTATCAAAAGTATAAGCCATCCAAACCGGACAGACACGACCGTTATTTTTTTTCATTATGATTCCCTTTTTTTAGCAACGAACAAAACTAACAATACGAACATTTTTTGCCACTAAGAACACAAAGCAACGCTAAGAATATTGTTTTTTATCTTAGTGCTTCTTAGTGAACTTCGTGGCTAATTACTTCTTTTCTTAAATAGAATACGGACCCGGAATCAATCTCCAGCCCCAAATATATTCCAACACACTCCAGGCTGTCAGCAAGCCGAAATACGACCAAAACATCACTGAGTCAATTTGCTTACTTTTTCTGACTTTATAAATTGAAAGTCCTGTTAAGATCAAAAAAATCCCACACATTATATAAGTTGTGAAATGAGTTCGGGAAAGTACTTCATATTGGAAGATCATAATATAATGCATACTCCAGATAAGCAGGAAACTCGAAAGTGAGAATTGAACAGAAATTGGTAAATGCTTTCTTAAATTCAGGAATAGAAAGATCGCTAAAACCAAAATAGGCAGGAAATTCCAATGTGCAATTTCTATGGTTGCATCTTTGATATACAGATCGGCATTTTCCAGAAACTCTCCGAAAAATCCCCAGAGAGAAACCCCGCTGACGATCGCTAAGAGATTACTCAAAAAAATATTATTACCGACTTGATGTGATTTTACAAATGCAAAAATCCCGAAAATCAATAATAATAAACCTGCAAAAAGATAGGGAATGTTTCCCGCTCGATTCGTGAAAACCAATGTCGTATAAGTAATCCCGAAAAATCCTAAAGTCGATAAGACTGTTTTTAATCCGATGTTTTTCATACTTTTTTCCTCTTTTAATTTTTTTATTGAACTTGACACCGTCTACCTCTATATGATTATGCGAATCATTCTCAATGATAGATTATAAGAAAAGGCTGTTCCGAAAAACAGCCATTATTTCTAAATAAATATATTCATAATTCCACCGACAAGCAAAGTAGCAAAAATCATTATTGCCGATGATTTGAGCATATCTTTTACGCCAAGCTCTTTTAGCAGAACTGTAAAAGTTGCAATACACGGGAAATACATTGTAAGCACAACCGATGCGATCACGAGCTGTCCCATAGTCATATTAAGCGGACTCAGCATTCCAATAGCAACATCTTTACGCAGAAAGCCGACGATAAGTGCACCAACCGCCTCTTTCGGTAATCCCAGAATTCCAGTAATGATCGGTGCAGTTAGTTTACCGATGAAATCTATAATATGAAGAGCATAAAGTATATTCATAAACAGCACACCGAGCAGCATAAATGGAATTGCCTCTTTTATGAAAGACAAAATCCGCATCCAGAGTTTCTTCATTAATACTTTAAAACTTGGAAGTCGATAAGGCGGGATCTCAACAAATATTTCGGGGCTTTCACCCTTCATTATCTTATTCAGAAAGAATCCCAGCAAAACCCAGACGATAAATAAAGTTCCAAAAACCAACGATAAAGCAAATGCTCCGTGTTTTCCCACTAAGCCGACCACCATTGCTAATTGCGCAAAACAGGGAACAGCAATAGCCATCATCGTGGAAGCAATAAATCTTTCACGTTTCGTTTCTAAAATTCTTGTTGCCATTGCTCCGGGAACATTACAGCCAAGTCCCAAAAGCATTGGAACAATTGCCAGTCCGTGTATTCCTAATTTGTGCATCATATTATCCACAAGAACGCCGAGACGCGGAAGATAACCGGAATCTTCCAGAAAACTCAGTATAAAATAAAATCCAATTATATACGGCAAAACCATACCGATCGGAACAAAAAATCCTGTTGTGAGAAAGCCGAGTGATTCTACAAAGTCTATTTCGCCATCTACCAACTTGCCGATAACAATATTATGTAAGACTCCACCGCTTCCAAGCAGTGCAGAAAGTTTCATCATTACCGGAGCCCATAAATTATTGAACAATGGTTCCATTACGTAGGCAATGAGGGATTCTCCAATGTATCTGATAATGGAGAATGCAGCGGATAAAATTATTAATGCAATTGGAATTCCCCAGAAATGATGAATAGAAGCATCTCCCAATCTCTCTGCAAAAGTGTGATGACGGTGTTTTAATTCTTGAACTTCCTCGATTATTTTTCCAATTGCTTTCCATTTATCTTTGAAGCTGAACGAACTGAGCTTCGCTTTATCAAAATGGGAAACAAGATGTTTAATGCCCTCACCGGTAATTCCTGTAGTTGGAACAACCGGAACGCCAAGAATCTTTTCCAATTTTTCAACATCGATATCTATGCCTGTATGTTTGGTTTCATCCCACATATTCAGGCAGATGACAAGTGGAATTTTTTTCTTGATAAGTTCCATTGTGAGTGACAAATTTCTTTCCAGATTGGTAGAGTCGATCACATTAACGAAAATATTTCCGTCTTCTTCATTAAAATTATTGATCATTTCAGCAGCTACCTGCTCTGCTTTGGAAACTGGAGATAATGTATAAGTTCCGGGAATATCCAAAATTTCGGCTTTCTCGGTGCCGATTCGCATTATACCTTTTGTGTATTCTACTGTTGTTCCCGAATAATTGGAAGCAACTACATGCACTCCAGTGAGACGAGAAAAAATAACGCTTTTACCAACATTGGGATTTCCAACTAATAATATCTTTTTCATATCGTTACTCTACTATAATCTTATTAGCCATTCTATGACCGATAGCTATCTGGGTTTGACCGACTTTTACAGTAACCGGACCACGCATCATTTGAGATGATACTTTGATTATTTGAACACCTTGCCTGATGCCGAGTGATTCTGCTTTGTTGATGAAATGTCTTCCACCGATAATATCTTTTATCTTAGCTGGTTCACCGTTTTTGAGATCATGAATGGTTTTTTGATCTCTAAGATCATGGAGATGATGACGATTGCGAGGACTTTGTACTTTATTAAATAATCTGTGTTTCATAATTTATTCCTTATTTTTTTTACAATTTTTGCATAATCCGCGTGCACCGAGATTATATTCGGAAATTTTAAACCCTTTGGCTTCTGCCAGTTTATCAATGAGATTTGCTACTTCATTAAAACCGGATTCAATTATTTTACCGCAATTTATGCAAATAAAGTGAAGATGATTTTCATGACCGTAAGTATGTTCGTAAATATCTTTTGATTCACAACGAAGAGATTGCTTTATAAGTCCGGATTCAACTAAAAGCGGCACTGTACGATAGATCGTGGCGCGGGAGACATTTTTATGTTTCTTCTTGATCTGTTCATAAAGGTCATCAACATTAAAATGGTCGTGATTTTCGAATACAGCTTCCATAATAATAAGGCGCGGCTTGGTTAGTTTCAGATTTTTTGATCGTAAAAATTTCCGATAAAGTTCTTTTTCCTTTTTCATAATATTCTCCCTTAATTAATCAAGACGCATACAAAATTAAGAGAATGAATTAGTCAAGAACTTTATTGAGAATGAATCTCAAAATCACCTAATTGGACATCAAATTTCAAATCCGGCGGTTTTGTTTCCTTCTTTTTCCATGACATCAATATAAGAAACCGCAGGAAGAAAAATTGTCATCCTGCCTGCCAAACCATAGTAGCACGAAGGCTGGAGCCCCGAAAATCGGGGAAGGATAATTCACCGCAAAGATTTATGCGCAGTGGCGTACGCTAAGTACGCAAAGAAAGACAACTGATGAAAAATCTGTCTTTCTGAACCCCATCCCCAACCATTCCCCTTAAACTAATGGAAAGGGAGTAAAAAAAACTGTCTTTCTGAGGTATCTTTTTGCCTTACCCACGAAGAATCTCTTGGAAGAACCCTCAGCTTTACTCCTCGTAAACAATCGCCTGAGATCACACTCAACAACTAAGCCCTTGTACTATTTAACCTTTTTCAATTGACACCTAACTTATCTTTTACCAAATTCGGTTTTGATTTTAATAATTAATTTGCAACATTGGAATTTAGGAGAGAAAACTTGAGATTTATACAAAAGATTTTTGGACATAAAAATTTAAATGATAGTTAAAATAAAGAGAAAAATGAAAGTTAATCTAAATGAGATACTTGTCCGTCCTCTGGCGGATCCGCGACATTTATCTGCCTGTGGAAGATTTGTCGTATATAACACCAAATTAGGGGGTGTTCGCGACAAAGTTGTCGTGAACACATACATTATACACCATTTAGGAGAATAGAATGAAAATTATATTAATTTTTTTATTGTTGGTCTTTCTTTCTCAATTATCAGCAATAATAATAAACATACCAGCTGACTACCCAACCATTCAAATTGGAATCAATGTAGCAGCTGATGGTGATACTGTTCTTGTACAACCTGGAACTTATGTGGAAAATATTATTTATAATGGACATAATGTTAATGTTGCATCACTATTTTTAATAACACAAGATACAACTTATATTTCACAGACAATTATTGATGGGAATAATGAAGATTGTGTAGTTAGATTTGAAGATGGAGAAGATTCGACAGCAGTTTTATGCGGTTTTACAATCCAAAATGGTTTGGGGCAAGAAATGAATGAAGAAATTGGTGGTGGAATTAATTGTGAGAATTCCAGCCCTAAGATTATGTATAACAAGATCATTAATAATGTTGGTGATCCTGGTGGAGGAATTGGATGTGAACAATCTGATGCAATTATTGAGGGAAATTATATCCATAATAATCATGCTGAGAGTTCTTGGATGACTAACCGCGGAGGAGGAATTTCCTGTATTGCATCAGATCCTATTATTAGAAATAATACAATCTCCAACAATTCATTAAACTGGGGAAATGGAGGGGGAATCTATTGTTCAAACTCCAATCCGCTCATAGAAAACTGTACAATTTCAGGAAATGAAAACAATAGTTATCTTGCTGGTGCAGGTATTTACTGTATTGGATCAACACCAACAATAATTAATGTTTCTATATCTAATAATTCCGGTGAATTAGGTGGTGGTATTTATATCCATAACTCAGGTCCAATTTTAGAAAATGTAACTATCTCTAATAATTTTGCATATCAAGGAGGTGGAATCTATATAGAAGAAAGCTCAAATCCGATATTTAATCTTAATAATCGATGTAATATTTATGGAAACAATTCATTTAATAACATAGGCGTTGATTTATATATCAATAGTAATTTAATTACAAATGTAGCTGTAGATACGTTTTCTGTATTATATCCAAATAATTATTATTCTTTCTCTGAAGGAACTATAAATTACGACATTTTAAATTGCAATACAATTCAAATAGAAGATAATGTTTTCGTATCTTCACAAGGAAACAACAATAACAGTGGATTATCGTGGGATGACTCTTTTAATACACTAACTTATGCTATTAGTCGAATTCGTGCTGACAGCTTACATCACCACACTATTTTTCTTGCAGACGACACTTTCAGTTTTTCTGCAAATGATGAGCAGTTTCCAATATACGGATTAAGTTACCTTGATATCGCAGGAACAAGCTGTGAAACTACAATTTTAGATGCAGAAACTGAAAATGAAATCCTGAGATTTATTGATGTAACAAACTCAAATATAAGCAATTGTAAACTTACTAATGGATTTGTTGGTTGTACATATTTAGTGAATTCGGAAGTAAACTTTGATAATATGAAAATAACAAACAATGAAACTTATTTAAATGGCGGAGCAATCTATGCGGCAAACTCTAATTCAACTATAAATAATTGCGTAATAGAATCAAATATGACTAATCATCGTGGAAGTGTATATTTTACGGACGGTAATCTTGAGATTTCTAATACAAGTATTTTTAATAATTTTTCTGAAAAAGGAGCTGGATTATATTGTAGTAACGCAAATTTAGAATTATATAATGTTCCTTTCTACAATAATGTAGCATCAGAGATGGGAGGTGGAATATATTTGAATAACTGTAATTCATTGTTCAGTAATGTTTCAATTCATAATAATTCATCAAATCAGTTTGGAGGAGGAATATATTGTATCGAATCTACAATTTCCTTTGATGAAGATAATAGATGTAGTTTATATGATAATGAAATTGATCTTAGAAGCTATGGCAAAGAAATTTATGCTGAACAATGTGAAACTATGAATGTATTTCTAGATACGTTTACGGTGTCAAATCCATCAGATTATTATGCATCTCCACTAAGTATATTTAACTTTGATATTCTTAATAACACACAAGGAGAACTGATAAATTCGGACTTTTATGTTTCTATAACAGGGGATGATACAAACAATGGTACTTCTGCAGATGATCCATTACAAACGTTATCATGCGCTTTATCCAAAATTTACGCTGATAGTTTGAATCAGAATACTATACATTTATCTTCGGGTGTATTCAGCTATGAAACCACGGGTGAGATTTTTCCAGTTGAATGGTGCAGTTTTGTTAACTTGGAAGGTTATGATGACGGCTCAACGGTTTTACAAAGCAATGACCAGGACGGAGTATTAGTATTTCATAATGTTAGTGATGCAATAATCAGCAATGTTTCAATTTCTAATGAATATCCGGAATATGCTGCAGGAATAACTATGCAATACTCCAGTCCGGTTCTTAAAAATATATCAGTTTCCGGCATTGCCGGACATGGTATCGGATGTAGTGATTTCTCAAATCCTATCCTGTATAACGTTTTACTCTATGACAACATTTACGGTTTCGGTTGTTCGTATTCATCAGAACCCTTTGTGATCAATTCTTTGATTTTTGATAACAACAGCAGAGGAATAACTAGTCACTATGATTCCAATCCGACAATTGTAAATACTACTATAGTCAATAACGTCTTTCCTATCTATATTCGCGATTCAAATGCAAATTTTCATAATTGTATTTTATTCAATGATCATATTTATGAGATCGATGCTTTTCAAAACAGTTCAGTAACAATTTCTTATTGTGATATTGAAGGCGGAATTGATGCAGTTCACGTTTGGGTAAGTAGTATTCTTTTTTGGCTAGATGGCAATATTGATGAATATCCGCTATTTGCAGGAACTGGTGTTCATCCATTTATTCTTTTAGAATCATCACCTTGTATAGATACTGGAACTCCCGAAACAACAGGTTTAAATCTTCCTCCTTGGGATTTAATCAACAACGAAAGAATCTGGGATGGAGATGAAAATGGTATTGCTGTTATTGATATGGGAGCTTACGAATATGGAGCTCCTCCATACATAGTTGGAATAGAAGAGCCAATAATTCCCAATTCACAAGCTCTGATTAACTATCTTGGTAGCTACCCCAATCCATTTAACCCATTCACCACAATTAAATTCTCAATCCAAAATGATTCTAAAGTTGATATTTCGGTTTTTAACATAAAAGGACAAAAAATTAAAACTCTAATTCAAAATGAATTAATTAAAGGTGATCATTCAATAATCTGGAATGGTGATGATGAAACTGGAAAATTGGTTAGTTCTGGCGTTTATCTGTACAAATTAAATGTTAATGGTAAAACTGAAGCAGTGAAAAAATGTTTACTTCTGAAATGAAGAGAATGCTGCTAACACACAACTCCACAGCCAAGCAAGAAGAAAAGCAAGAAGAGCGTGGCAGCTGCCAACCATTATACCTTATTAAGGAGTAGGAAAATGAGATTTAAACTTTTTATTTTTTTTATATTCATGATAGTTTTTCTATATTCAACACCAAAATGGTATGAAGAAAGTTATCCGGATAGTTCTTTCATTATTGGAAAAGGATGTGCTGAGATTGGAATTAATGCAATTGGGAATGCGAAAAATACAGCTATTAAAGATATTTCGCAAATAATATCATGTAGTATATCAGGTAAAATAATAAACCGTTCAATTGAGATAAACACTGAAAAAACTGTTAAATCGACAGATTATTTTCTCAGCGAAACCAAAATCTCTACTAACCTTAAGATAATGAATTATAGAATTCTTAATTCACAAGAAGAAAATGGTTTATATTATATAATGATTGGTATCCAAATATCTGAATTAAAAGAACTATATAAATTCAATATAATTAAAGCAATTGATACGATTTCTTCTAATTTTGCTGCTGCTGAATTATCTAAAATATCAAATTCGAATTATGCAGTAAAGTTATATGAAAAATGTGCTCATACTCTAAGTACACTTTCAGATGAAATAAAAATTTATGTTTCATTTAATAATTGGTATAATGATATTGATTGTAATTCATTACCGGATATAAATTATATTGATAGACAACTTCTATTACTAACAGAAAGAATTATTAAATCTCCATCTGTAATTGCCACTGAATTATTATCCTCGATCAACATAAATTCAAATCCAGATAAAACATTCTATGTTTTTCCATTTGAATATGAAAATACCAATTTTGTTTCTGAACTTAGTATTATAATGTCTGAACTAATCTCAAATGAAATTATTCAATCTACCGGTTGGAGAAAATCAAAAAAATCCGATAATGTTTTTAGAGGTAAGATACTGGAATCAACAAACGGAATTTATATTTTTTTATCCTATTCTGATCCAAATTATAATGATAGTAATCAAATCTATATAAATGAAAAAAGTTGCAATAAAATAGGTTGGGATAAAATCAAACCTGTAAATTATAAAAATGCCCTACAGAATAAATTAACATTGTTAAATGCAATCCAGACTGATAGCAAATTAAAAGTTGAATTGCAGACCGAAAAAATGTATAATGGACCTGTTATTTATTATATTGGTGATGAGCCCAAGCTTTATGTAAAAGCAAATAAAGCTTGTTTTTTACGGCTAATATATATTTTCTCAGATAATATAAAAACTCTGCTGATTGATAATTATCCAATTTCAAACGAAATGGTTAATCAATGGATACAACTTCCTTTTGAGTTTGAAGTAAGTGAACCTTGTGGTATTGAAGAAATTCTATTACAAGCTTCAACGGAAAAAATGCCATCTATTCAATATACAAAAATGCAATTAGATGGAGGTTACATTAATATTTTAAGTGACAATATTGAAAAAGAGATTGTAAAGACAAGGGGATTGAAGATTAAAAATCCTAAAAAAGAAATAACTGAGAGAAGTTATCAGTGGACTATATTTTTAAAGGAGTTAAATAATGAATAGTAAATTAATTTTTTCTCTTATATTTGCATTGTTTATTTGCAGAATAGCAGCTAATGATGTTAAATTAAGGATTGATTCTGGTGGTCATAGTGATATAATTAGAGATATAGTAGTTACAAAAGATAGTAAGTATGTAATTTCTGCTTCAGATGACAAAACTATCCGTGTTTGGGATATTGAAAGGAAAAAAGAAGAAAGAAAAATACTAAGTAATATTGGCAAAGGTGATAAAGGGAAAATATATACTATAGCTTTATCAAATGATGATAGGTTATTAGCTTCTGGTGGATATGATGGATTAATAAATTTATTTGATTTCAATAGTGGGAAAATGTTATACAGCATGTCATCAAATGAATACAAGTCAAAAGACTATATTCCATGGTATATTCCTAAAAGACAAAGAGAATTAAGGTTAAATCCAGCAAACTATTCTACTCTAGATTTGTCATTTAGTGCTGATGACAAATATTTGGTTAGTGCTCATTCAGATAATTACATCAGAATTTGGAATACTGATTCACACTCATTATCCAGTAAAGTACATCTTAAAAATTGCATTGTATATATTACTCAAACTTTTCAAAAAGATAATAAACAATATATAGTTTCAGGTGGCTCGGATGAAAAATTATATTTAATTGATTTAAAAAAGGGGGAAAAAATAAAACGATTTGACGCAGAATTCTCGATTCACTCTACTGCTGTAAGTGATTCTTATATTGCAGCAAGTAGCAAGGATTCAAAAAAAATATTAATTTTTGATTTGGAATTAAACTATATAAAAACAATAATATCAAAAACAATTCCTTCTGGATTAGCCTTTTCGCCCGATAATAATTACCTTTTAACCGGAACAAAAAAGCAACCTAGAAAATGCAGCGTTTACGATTGTAATAATAATTTTGATTTGATTAATTCTTATAATGTGGATAATTCCGTATTTGCAGTATCTTTCCTTGATAATGATACTGCAATTATTGGGGGTGGAACAAATTTTAAAATTATCGGATACAATATTTTTTCAAATGAAAATGAATTTGAGTTTTGCGGGAAAGGACAAAATCTATTTTCTGCAGGTTTGAAAGATAATAAAATATATTTTGGACACAAATTTACAAAAAAACAAGGTAAAAGTAAGTTAACTAAATATTTTGATTTAAAAGATTTTAAAATTGTAGATTTGGAAGAAAATATTGACCCGCTCTTGTTAAATTATCCAAAAACCGAACAAGGGATATATCATATTGAAAGAGAATCCGATTTTCTTTCAGATAAATTAATTGTATTTGAGAGAGATAGTAAGATTGGTGAAATTATTTTTGATAAAAGCAATGGGATAAAACACAAAGTTTATGGTTTCACTCAGAATAACAAAATAATTACTTGTAGCTCGAATGGAATTATTAATGGTTATGACATTTATGGTAGAAAAATTGGTGATTTTATTGGAGTTACAGGAACAATATGGTCAATGGCAATTGATGGAGATTATATGGTTACTGCTAGTTCCGATAATATTATTCGTTTATGGAATATTACTGAAATCGATAAAGTTAAAACAGAAGGCAATTTTGATCGATATGAAAATAGAAAAATTTATCCAACTTTAAGCTTTTTCATTTCAAAAGATGATGAATGGGTAGCTTGGAATCAAAGAGGATATTATGATGCAAGCCTAAAAGGAGATAGATTCATTGGTTATTATATAAATAAAGGAATTAATTCAGAAGCTCAATTTCTAACAATTAACAAATTCCAAAAATCTCATTATAATCCGTATATTATTAGAGAATTAACCATTGGATTGAGTAATTCAAGTTTAAGTTTTGAAAATGATTTAAGCAATATTGCGGAGATAATTAATAAATTACCACCCGAAATAGAGTTAGTAAGTCCAATAAAGAGAAAATATAAGACAAAAAAGGATAGTGTAACTGTTCAATTTTATGTACATTATAATGATGAGAAAAATGATACAGAAATAAACATTCTTCTAAATGAACGTCCGATTAATTGCAATTTTACAATCCTAAAAAAGAGAAAGAACTATAATCTTGTAGAAGTAAATATACCGTTATTTGAGAAAAATAACATAATAAGTATCAGTGCAAATAATTTGTATGCTATTAGTAATTCAATAAATCTTTCAATTGATAAAAAGAAAATAAATGAATTGCCGCCTACACTGGTTTTTAAACAACCTGAGACATCAATCACTAATATTGAAGGTAATAAAATTCATTTAGATTTTTATGTAGTACCTCAACCGGAATTAACTATTACAGAAATTGATATTTTTATTAATAATCAAAAATATCCAAAAAAAATAAATTGGGAAGAAATTGGGAATAAAATTTTTGTTAAACAAAATATTAAGCTAAAAGAATCTACAAATGAAATTAAGATAATTGCTCACGGAAGTAACTCCAAAATTTCTGAAAGAAGTTTTAAAATTATCAGAAACATTACAGAAGATATTACCGAAAGTCCATTACCTCCGATTATTAAAATGAATTACCCAACATCTGATCAGGTTACAACTTCGGAGAAAGAAATTACACTTGATTTTGATATAGTACCTCAAACAAAAAAAGGGATTCCAAAAATTTCAATTATTCATAATTCATCTAAATTAAAAGAAAGAGGGATTATGATAAAAAAAACTTATGATGATTATATTCATTATGAACACAAAATATCCCTATTTGAAGGTAATAATCTAATAAAACTAATTGCATTTGAAAATGATAATATAAAATCCGAATTTACCATAATTATAACAAAAATTAATAAAATGGACGAACTTTATAAGCCCGATTTATATATTTTATCTGTCGGTGTAACTGATTATTTAGATGATGATTTAGATTTAAATTATGCTGCTGAAGACGCAAAAAGCATATCTGAAACTTTTAATTCTCAAAAATATGGTCTTTATAATAATGTTAATTCTAAAGTACTTATAGATGATTTTGCAACTAAAGATAACGTTCTTGACGGTTTAGATTTCCTAATGAATGAAGCCACTCAAAGAGATGTTGTAATCATATTTTTAGCAGGACATGGTGTTAATGATATCAGTGGAAATTTTTATTTTTTATGCCATGATACAGATATTTCGAAATTAAGAAGAACAGGATTGAAATGGTCTGAATTCGAAGATGTTGTAATCAATTTACCCTCAAAAGCTATTCTTTTAGTAGATGCTTGCCATTCCGGAAATATTATGGGTTCAAAAAGAGATATTGATATTAACGGAGCTATAAAAAGTTTAATGGTTGCTGGTACTGGACAAGTGATTATGACAGCAACAACTGGGAATTCATATTCTTACGAAGAAGATAAATGGAAACATGGCGCTTTTACGAAATCTTTAATTGATGGTTTTAATGGGCAAGCTGATTATGATGATGATAAGATTATCTCAATAAAAGAAATTGATCTTTTTGTAACTAAAAACGTAAAAAAATTAACTAAAGGCAAACAAAAGCCAACTACAATTATTCCTGAATCAATGCCGGATTTTCCTATTTATTTAAAGAAATGAAAACAAGGTATAACATAAGCCTCCACACTCAGATTGAAAGAAAAGCAAGAAGAACGTGGCAGGCTCCCAACAACATCTTGCTCAAAGTCAATCAAAATAAATATTTTAATGAGATAATTTTGATCTTTTCTAACATAAAAAGATTCGGAAGTATGAGTCAAATTTCAAATCCGGCGGTTTTTAACTCCTCAAAAACCTGCTCCCGCCATTTTCCGGATTTATCAATTTTTATATACTCAAAACCGTGATAATCTTCCGGTATTTGCAGATCATTGGTATATAAACCGCAAACTTTTTCTCTACCAAACAATCCCACAAATATTCCTAATTCTAAAATAACATTCTGGTCTGCACGGAATTTTAAATTATCGGGTTGAATACCACCGACATTATCCGGCGTGAGTAAAACTATTGCGAATTTCACTTCCGATCTGGTTAATATCTCTTCTATCAGTGTTTTTCCGCCTGCTATGAATTCCTGAAGCACGATAGGTTCAAGACCTAATTCAGTAATGAAATTTATAACCATAGTTTTAGTAGAGCAATTTGTTCCATGAACAAAAAACAACCTCTTGCTGTTATCTCTTTTGCCTGTTCTATCTTGAATTTTGAATATTCCCAGACTTAACTTTATGGAATTCAGTTTATCTAATTTATCTTGAATATCAATATTAAGTTTGGCTGTTTTCTCAGAAAGTTTAAGATCGGAAACAAATATCCTGCCGATAGACCAACCGGATGATGAGTAATCTTTGGCTACTTTATTGTTCTTAAAGATAAGTTTTAACAGCTCATAATTCTCACTATTCCAAACCTTGAATTTTTTTTCCGCAGTCTTCCACTGTTGTATATTCTTGATCTTAAGTTTAAGCAGAGCTTCACCTTTTAGTATCTTATCTTCGATGAGATCATCTGCTTTTTCAGGTGGAATATTCAATATAAAAAGTTTTTTATCTACCATTTATTCCTCCTTGCCGAATAAATTCGATCATTGGCGTTTAACTACGACAAAAAAAATAGGATGAGAGAAGTTCCCATCCTAATTATAATAACATGATAAGTAAACTTGTGTGCTATTCTTCTTTTTCAGGTTCTTCTTTTTCAGGTGTTGCTGTGTCCTTTTTGTGATTACTGATCACCTCTTTAGTTCCGTCCACGATCCCGGAAAAAACATCTTTAACAAAGTTAGCAACTTTAGGTGTATGTTCTTTGAAACTATCATAGATAGTGATCGAAGCTTTTTTTACAAATTCCTCTGTTGGCGGCTTAGCTTTTTCAAAACCTTCTTTAGCACCTTCCAGAGCTTCTTTTGCCAGTTTCTGAGCTTTTTCCTTATTGTCCAAATCCTCAGCTTTAATGGTCGAAATTATTTCTTTAGTCACATTTTCAACTGCTATTATAACGTCTTCACCAGCGTGAGCAGCTTTTACTACAGCGTCTTGAACGGTTTTACTTACATTTTTTTCTTTCATAATTCCTCCTCAAGTTTTATTGCATTTAAAATTTTAACTTTATCCCAAAACGGATGTTGCAGCCATATTTCGTGAGCTTGGTCTAATAATTTCCCGATGTTTTGTCCTTCACCCATTTCAAAATGTAACATAATATCCCTTCCGGTTACTGGCAACTTTTTTTCTTTTATTTTTTTTAAATTGGAAGTTATTCGCTTTTTTAAGTTAGGAATCTGGCTTGGAAGGCAGTAGGCTTTTGCATGGGAAATATTGTCGGCGTGTATAAGTGAGAGCAACGATTCCAGTTCAGAATTCATTTGGATGATCAGGCGGCGCACAGCAGTATCAGAAAACCCATCGAGCGTATCGCCAAAAGCTTTCAAACGCATATGATTTTTTATAAGTTTAGAAACTTTTGTAATTATTTCTTTTGGGAATTTAAGATCGTGCAATATTTTTCGAGCACGTTTTGCTCCGGCTATTTCGTGCCGGTAGAAATGAATTCCCTTATTATCTTCTGTTTTGGTTTGCGGTTTGGAAATATCATGCAGAAGAGCAGAAAGACGTAATACAATATCGGAAGGAGTGTTTTGTAGAACTTGAAGTGTATGTCCGAGCATATCTTTATCATGATATCTATTTTGCTGTGCACCATCCAAAAGGACTAATTCAGGAATAACATATTGCATAATACCGGAATGCACCAACATTCTAATCCCATCAGCAGGAGCAGGAGATAAAAGGATCTTAATAAGTTCATCCCTTATTCTTTCACGGGAAATATGTTGCAGCATCTGCGCATTCCGAATGATGCTGCTTATGGTATTATCTTCAATTGAAAACTTTAGCTGCACAGCAAAACGGACAGCGCGCAACATCCTGAGAGGATCTTCTGTAAAGATGATATCCGGCTTGGAAGTGGCACGAATTGTTTTAACTTTGATATCGGCAATTCCCTTGCCTGTAATATCCCGGATCTTGCCATTCATTACATTCATAATTAGTGAATTAACAGTGAAATCACGACGGTAGATATCTTCGGTAATAGTGCCTTGAACAATATCCGGTTTACGACTTTTATGACGATATGATTCTTTTCGTGCCATAACAAACTCGATCTTATTTCCTGAAATGATCACCTGCGCTGTACCAAACCGCTGAAATATTACCGGACGTGAAGATATTCCCTTTTTATATAATAATTGTGCCAGATTGATGCCTCCCGCTGGAAGTGAGACGACTATATCCAGATCATTACTCTCTTTTCCCATAACTTTATCGCGTACAAATCCGCCTGCAATAAAAGTATTATTTTCAAATTCTGTTCCGCGAATCGCTTTAGCGATAATTACAATTATATCATTCATATTTCTTTAATAATATTCAGGATCATTATGCAGGAAGTATCCTGTTAATTGCGAAACACTTGCAATCGCAGCTGTTTCTGCTCTTAAAATATGATTTCCTAATGTGAAAGTTGCAATATTTTTATTTTGTAAATACTCAATTTCTCCTTTATCAAATCCGCCTTCAGGTCCGATTATTATGCAGATCGATTTTTCCTCTAAATTTGCAGCGATCTCATTAAGTGTTCGATGTTTTCCAATTTCCAGAGCTGCTACAGGAACATATTTCCCCATTTCCTCTATTAATCCGGATAAAGATCGTACTTCACGGATTTGCGGCAAGAAGGCATTATCACACTGTTTCATAGCAGCAATTGCAACTTTATTGAATTTTTCCACAGTATTCATGGAAGGCTTTCGTACAGTTCTCTCTGTTGTAATAGGAAAAAAATCTTTCACGCCAAGTTCTGTTAATTTCTCAATGATCATATTATCATGTTTGTTCTTTAAAAGCGGGAAAGCAACTGCAATTTGTGGTTGTGATTTTTGCATCGTTACCATTTTATTTACAGACACTGTTAATTCTTTCTTTTTTATGCTGTCTATAATACCTTCTGCCAGCAATCCTTTCCCGTTAGATAAAATTACTTCATCTCCTTCTTTTCGACGGAAAACATGACAAATATGATGATGTTCGCTTCCGCTTATCAAGATAAGATCATCGTTTATATTCATATTTGGTGCATAAAAACACGGCATAAATTCTCCTATTCAAATAATTAAATTCTCCATTTGATAAAATTGAATCTTACATTTTATGTCAAACAAAGTATTTATATTAATATAAGCAAACATAAAATATTATTATAATTCTGAATCATTAAAATATTTTTTTATTGCCAAAAAAAATGAAGTAATTTTTATCACATAGAAGTGCTATATAAAAAAGAACTTGTAAAAAAACATGGAATATTTTTTATATAGCAATGATTTATATAATTAGTTGAAACATTAATAAATTGTGAAATGTTGATATATTTATGAGGATTAAAATATGAGAAATGTACTACCGCTAATTGTTATAATAATCGCTGTAGTAGCTTTAATTATCGTAGTTGGATTTGTAATTGGAACCATAACACATAAGATGAAAAACGATTCGGAAGAGGAGATCACTGAACAGCAGGTTATTGAAGTAGAAACCACAGATTCGCTTTTACCCGTATTTGAAGAATTATTCTCTCTTCAGATAATGGCCAGTAGTAAATATGACAATATAAAGCATCTTCAAGATAAGTTAAAACAGGCAAATTATGAATCAGAGATTTCTAAATTAATGAGAGATGGTACAATAATTTACCGTTTACGGCTTACCGGTTTATACAACGAGGATGATGCTATAGGATTGGGTGAAGAATTAAAAAAGAAATATGCCTCAATTAACGGCTATTGGTTAGAAGAACAAAAAACAATAACCGCATCAACCGATAGAGTAGAAGAAAAAATCAAACAGAAAGAAGTTTCCAAAAAAGAACCTGTAAAACCGAAATATGAAAAAAAGATAGAGATAACTAAGAAAGAAATTGATTTCGATAAAGAGTGTGAAGTGCAGCTGCTTGCCAGTAGTAATTATGCCAAAGTTGAACAGATAAAAACGGATCTGGAGCGAAAAGGATACAAAACCAAGATACTTACACTTACAAAAGGGGAAAATATAATTTATCGTCTACGATTGCGTGGACTTTATAGTGAAACAGAAGGAAACAAGTTGGGAAATAAAATCGTGAAACTTCCATTAGGTATCTCTTCTTTCTGGTTAGATGAAATTAAAAATGGGAAAAGTGTCGGTCAGATCGGAACGACTATAGCTAAAACTACCAAAACTACTGTACTTCCTTCGAGTGGTGATTATGATATTCAAATTCTGGCTAATACAAAAAGAAATTTAGTTGAAGAAAAGAAAAATATTTTAGAGAAAGCCGGTTATCCAGCTAAAATAACAACTACAACAAAGAATGGAACTACATATTACCGACTTCGACTGGCAAATTCCTATTCACAATCCGAGGCAAAAAAAGTAGGAGATAAACTGAAGAAAGATGTACGGTTTGTTTCAGATTATTGGATCGTACCGAAATCAGTGGCTCAAGCTTCTGTGCCAAAATTTGCAAAGAAGAATGCTAAAGTTCAGGATGAATCGCTTACTGAACCGATCCAGTATCCCATGAATCCCAAATATCAATCCCAAAATAAAAAGCAACAGAAAACGATGACTTGTGTAGCTAATGATATTAATATTCGTATCGGTCCCGGAACATATTATGCAGTTGATCCGATTGGAAAATTAATGAAGGGCGTTACTGTATTTGTGGTTGATGAAAAAAACGACTGGATAAAATTCACAATTACACCCAACGATGAATCATGGTCAGGCTGGGTGAATAAAAAGTATTTAAAATAAAAACATAATTTACGGAACCAATTGAAAAAACATAATGGTAGATTAGTAGTTGAAGGAATTTATAATTATTGTGATCGTTGGTGCGAGAGATGTACTTATACTTCTCGTTGCCTGAACTATGCCATTGATCAAGAAAAATTCGGCGATATGAAAGAGAAGGATATTACCACAACGGGAAAAATCTATTTCACAAATATTGTATTTATTAGAACGAATAAAAGACATTGCTGAAAAGAGTTTCCCTGAAGCACGTTCTTTTATCCGTCCCGGATTTGATGAATAATTGTTCTGACCAAAATGCACGCAAATGCAGAATAGTCGTGACTTTTTTGCAAAGTGTTGCAGAATAGTCGAAGTCAAACAGTAAGTTCCTTAAGAAAATTCTCCGGTTTTTTTACGGTAATATTTTTTTGTAATCTTTCTTTCCTTAGATATCGTACTACTTGAGTTGCAGGTATATCATATTTTTGATGAAAATAATAAAGATCTTTGTTTATCGAAGTATCTGATGTTTTTGCTTCAATCAACATAATCGGCTCATCATTAATAGTTAAACAGAAATCTACCTCTTTTTTCTCTTTCGTCCTTATATAGTGAAGCACTACTTCCTCACCGGTTGTATCAGTTAAATGAAGAGAATGTTTTAATAGTGATACAGCTATATAATTTTCATATTTTACTCCAGTATCACCTTTAACCATACCTGTATCATAGAAGTATAATTTTGGTTCTTTTTTTAATGAGCGGGCAATATTTTTAGAAAATGGAGTTACACGAAATATAATATATAAAGATTCTAAAATTTGAATATATTTTTTTATTGTATTTGGTGCTTTATCAATATCTTCTGCTAATGACTTATATGAAATTGGGGAAGCAACTCTTTTTTTGAGCAATTCTACAAGCACTTGCATGGCTTTTAACTCTTGTATATTTTCAAAATCCAGAATATCATCTCTAATTAAGTTATCTGAATAGAGTTTTCGCCAACGTGAAACTTCCTCTGAATTTTCTGCTAATAACGTTTCAGGGAAACCACCACGCTCAATAAGATGATCCAATGTGAACTTATTATCGATGAGAGATTCTTTGTAGCTGAATGGGAGAAGATGATGAATAAAATATCTGCCGGCTAAAGAATCACCACCTTGTCTGAATGTATCCAATCTGGCACTTCCGGTAACAAGAATATGCAATCCCTCAGGTTTGTTATCGAAAACTCCTTTTAAATAATTCTTCCACTTCGGCATTTTATGGATCTCATCAAAAATAAGTAGATCAATATTTGGTAACCAGCTTTCATCTTTGATCATCTCACAATCTTTTGAACTATCATAATTCAAATAAAGAGGATTCTTGTAATTTTTACAAATTTCTTTTGCTAACCACGTTTTTCCAACTTGTCTGGGACCAACCAAAAATACCATTTTCTTTTTCAAATCTCGTTCAATAAATTCTCTTTGTATTCTTTTCATGCGACCAAAATGCAAGCAGATGCATAATAGTCAAGACTTTTTTGCAAAGCGATGCAGAAAAGTCGAAATTTTAGATTCTTATTTTGAGTTGGAAGTGATGCATCGGCTTGAGTAACAAACGATGCTGAAATTCTCTTGCTTGTCTAACGGTGCATCGGCTTGAGTAACAAACGATGCTTGTTATAAACCGTTCCAAAGGTTTTCAACCGTTTGGAAGGTCACATTGAAAATAACCCTAAAAAAGTTTACCTGCCTTTGGCATGGTTTCTTTCAATGGTAACTTACAATTGATTCTTTCAGGGGATGTATGTTTTACCTTATATGTGCGATTCTCGTTCCCAAAGCCCTCTTTGGGAACGCAATGAATGGCAAAACCATTGTTTTGCAAAGCAACCCAATCAGTAAAACGTAGTTTCGGATATTATACGTTCCCAATCAGGGGATTGGGAACGAGACCGAACATTTTCGTATATTTTGTGTGTTTCGCTGGAGCGACATACAATAAACCTTGAAAGTGCTAAGCAGGAAGAAATTTTGGAGGAAACCTTTTCAAGGTTGTTGTTATCTATTTCTTCTCCTGTTCAATATAGCAGAGAATATCACCTTTAGAAACAGAGTCACCAGCTTTACGATTAATATTTTTAATAACACCATCACACGGAGCACCCAGATTATTGAACATTTTCATTGCTTCTAATACAACTATGGTATCTCCGGCTTTTACTTTATTGCCGACCTTTTTCTTATATTCAATTATCATTCCTGGCATAGGAGCGCATAAATTGCCGGTATCATCTCCAACAGCGATTTCTTCTTTTTTCTTAACAGCGGTTACCATTTGTCTTGCGTTTGGATCTGCAACTTCTACATTGAAATGTTCACCATCTACATAAACATCAAAAGCTCTTGTGTTGGCAGGTCTCACTTTTTTAGTTGTGAGTTCACCGGAAAGTGCTTTTTTAACAAGTTCCTGTTCTTTTTGCACATCGTCCAATGTTTTAGATTTTACGTCATCAGGAACATCTTCCAGTCCGTATTTCCAATTGAGGAATCTTTTTCCTGTAACAGGATAAAGTGCGCAGAGTATCTCATCATCAATGTTTTTTGCCAGACCTTTAACTTCTGCTTTAACTTTTGGAAATTCCGGTTCAAGTGTATCGCCCGGTCTTTTCGTGATTGGAGTTTCACCTCGAGGATAACCTTTCAATGCTTTCTTTTGCACATTTTTATCGATTGGAAGAGTTGTCTTTCCATACAATCCAAAGCAAAGATCTTTCACCTGTTCGGTGATATTGGAATATGCTTCATCTTTATCGAACAGCACGTTATTCACTGTTTGAATACCGATAATTTGGCTTGTTGGAGTAACCAGCGGAACCTGTCCGAGTTCTTTTCGAACTTTTGGAAGTGTTTCAAATACTTCATCGAGTTTATCGAGCGCATCCATTTGACGAAGTTGATTTACCAGGTTGGAAAGCATTCCGCCCGGAGTTTGATGGAGTATCACATTTGTATCGATTATCGCATTTTTTGTGTCATCGAGTAAATGTTTGTATTTTGGAATCACCTTCTCCATTTCCTTATCGATCTCAGCGAGCTTCTTTATATCCAGTCCGGTATCGCGGTTAGTTCCCAAAAACGAGATCACAAGCGGTTCTACTGCAGGATGAGAAGTTCTGTATGCATAAGGTGCCATACATGTATCGATGATATCCACGCCGGCTTCGATAGCCTTGAAAAGAGTGAGATCAGCCATTCCGGAAGTGAAATGAGTATGAAGATGGAGAGGAATATCCGTCTGCTCTTTGAGTGCTTTTACAAGATTGTATGCATCATAAGGAGCGATGAGTCCTGCCATATCCTTAATGCAGATCGTATCGGCACCAAGTTCTTCCAACTGTTTTGCTTTCTGTAAATAATAATCCAGATTGTAGGTTTTACCACCCATTCTGGGTTCGGTGAGAGAATAGCAGATCGTACCTTGAAAATGTTTTTTATTCTTCTTGATCACCTTTACAACAGTTTGGAAATTACGGAAATCATTAAGCGCATCGAATACGCGGAAAATATCGATTCCATTATCGCAGGCACGCTGGACAAAAGCTTCTACAACATCGTCAGCATAATTTCTATAACCCACAACATTCTGTCCGCGAAGCAACATGGAAAAAGGTGTTTTCGTCATATATTTTCTAAGAGTTTTAATTCTTTCCCATGGATCTTCATTAAGGAAACGGTGCATTACATCAAAAGTTGCGCCGCCCCACATTTCCACTGAATAGAATCCAATTTCATCCATCATTTTTGCAACCGGTATCATATCCTCGGTTCTGCCGCGAGTTGCAAAAAGACTTTGATGTCCATCTCGAAGACTTACATCCTGGATCTTGATCGGATTTGCTGCTTTTGGACGTGCAGGATCATAATTTATCTTTGTCATTTCCAAAACGCCGTGTTTATCAAATTTCATTTATTTCCTCCGTAAATGAATAAGTGCAAAAGCGAGAACATGCTTAAGCGATTTTACTTTTCATGTATTTTATAAAATTTAAATGTTTTCTTCTTAATTTTTCAATATTTTCAACAATATCAGAATCTTCTATGTATCCTAACCTTTCAGCGATAATAATCTGTGTTTCAAGTTCAGCAAGTGAAACAAGACTTATATAAAGAAAGCGGATATATTCTTTAATGGAGTTTCTTGCTGCTCCTTCGGCTATATTAGAAGGATGAGAAACTGCAGCTCTTTGCATTTGAGAGATCAAACCAAACTTTTCTGATTCTGGAAACGAATTAGTAATTTTATAGATTTTCTCTACAAGCTCAATTCCTAATTTCCAAATATCCAGATCTTTATGCATCTTAATTCCCCTTATTCCCTTCTTCTATTCTTCGCTTACACACTTACACTCTTCTTCGCTTATACTCTTATTCGCGTTACCGCGTAAGTCCTCTACGCTGAACCATCATTCTATTTTGCATGATGATCTCACGTCCGGATAATGCCCAATTATTATCAGGCTTGGAATTTTCTTCATCTTCCTGTTCTTGCAGATAATATAGAATTCCCATTATTGCAGCTTTCAGTTTCTTTTGTTTATCTTTCAAAAAATTCTCCTAAACGATATCAGGGTCAAGATCAAGGTCGAGGTCAAGATTGAAATTTTCATTATTCTTTTCCTCTTATTTATTTCTTTTTCCTTTATCATTCATAATCCCATATTCGATAATGGATATTCATTTTTTTCAGATCATAAAACATCTTTGGAAAAAGAATATCTAAACAGGAATATTCCCATGTTTTTTAGGCGGAAGTGCTTCCTTCTTGGTAACCATTGTTTCCAATGCATCGATCAGACGAAGCCTGGTTTCACTCGGTCGGATAACAGCATCCAAATAACCGCGTTCCGCTGCAATATAAGGTGTATTGAAAGCAGTTTCATATTCTTTGATAAGTTCTTGTCGTTTTGCTTCCGGATCGTCGGCAGCTTTCATTTGCTTACGATATGAACTGACAATATTGACTGCTCCCTGAGCACCCATAACGGCTATTTCTGCACTTGGCCAGGCAAACAGCATATCAGCTCCAAGATGTATGGAACTCATCGCAATATATGCACCACCATAACTTTTCTTGGTTGTAACTGTAAGTTTGGGAACTGTCGCTTCCGAATAACTCCACAAAAGTTTAGCTCCGTGACGGATCACTCCATTCCATTCCTGATCACAACCCGGTAGATATCCGGGAACATCGACAAATGTAATTATTGGGAAATTGAATGCATCACAAAATCTTATGAAGCGCGATATCTTATCAGACGCATTAATATCCAAACATCCAGCAAGGAACATTGGCTGATTAGCGATAATTCCTACCGGTCTGCCATTCATCCTGGCAAAACCGATAATAGCATTTTGAGCATAATACTCGTGCGGTTCAAAAAATTCGCCATTATCCACAACAGATTGAATTACTGTTTTCATATCATATCCGGCTTTTGAATTATCCGGAATTATCGTATCGAGTTCTGGGCACAATCTTGCGGGATCATCACCATTATTGTATTTTGGCGGGTCTTCCATATTATTATTGGGAAGATAACTTAAAAGCACCTTAACTTGATGGATAGCGTCTTCATCATCTTTACCGGCGAAATGAGATACACCGCTTTTACTGTTGTGAGTCATCGCTCCGCCCAGTTCTTCAAAAGTTGTTTTCTCGCCCGTAACCGTTTCGATCACGCTTGGTCCTGTTATGAACATATAACTTTTTTTATCGACCATAAAAATGAAATCCGTCATGGCGGGTGAGTAAACAGCACCGCCGGCGCAAGGTCCCATAATTATAGAAATCTGAGGAATAACACCGGAAGCTCTGGAATTGCGGAAGAAAATATCTCCGTAACCTTTTAGCGAATCAATTCCTTCTTCAACTCGTGCTCCACCGGAATCATTAATTCCCACGATCGGAACACCTGCTTTCATTGCAAGATCCATAACTTTTGTTATTTTAGCGGCATGCTTTTCTCCTAAAGAACCGCCGCGTGAAGTGAAATCCTGCGAATAAGCAAAGACAGGTCTGCCATTCACTTTTCCATGACCGGTGATCACGCCGTCAGAGGAAATTTCTACCTTCTCCATTCCGAAGTTGGTAGATCTGTGTTTTACGAACATATCAATTTCGCGGAAGGTGCCTTCATCAAAAAGAAGATCGAGTCTTTCACGAGCGGTTAATTTGCCTTTTGCATGCTGTTTCTCGATTCTGGCTTGTCCGCCCATCTCTTTTATCTTTGCTTCTCTCTTCTTCAAATTTTCTAATTTTTCGGAAACTTTCATTTCATCTCCTAAGCTATGTTTTCTCAATATTCCAATTATTTTAATCTTTGGGAAAAAAATTAATTTTAACGTTGAGTGTAAAGAAATTTCTTAGTTATTTATAATACGTGGAACGGTAATTCCGGCATTTAGAATCAGACTTATCTTTGCATCTTTGCCTTTGAGGATTATCGCTTCATTTACAGCTTTTTGAAGTGACGGGAAATTCCGAATGAAAATATTTTCCAATACATCATCTTCGATCTCGCTAACGAACCATAACTTATTATTCTGCATGAAAGAGACAAATTTAGCTGCTTTATGATAACCTAATTTATAATTCTTTTCTACTTTTTGGAAGACCATTTCAGGCGATTTGCAGGAAGCCATCAGTTCATAAAAAGCATTGTTGCCGATTCCTTCATTGCAACTTGAAACCAGAATGAATATTCCATTTTCCTTCAAGATAGATTTGCAGTTCTCCAGTCCTTTTTGTGATTGATACAGATTCCTATTTAATGGCGGCTGATTTATTGCAATAACAATATCTGCCTTTTCTTTTACTTCCGGTGCGAAAACTTCGATGACTTTTTCAGAAGCATTTTTCAGGGTGGAATGGATATTCCCGCTGGCTGCATAAAATACTTTCTCGTTGGTATCGAGAACTGTAAGAATGCAGTATGTTTCGGTTGTGATCATCATCGCAGCTTCTTTCATATCTTCGTGAACGGGATTACCATCTAATTCCAAAATTGTCGCTTTATCCTTCAGAGCAAGTGAATGGTTTTGTTCAATCGATTCATAAGCGGCGATACCGGGAAGAAAGCTCTTTCGTCCTCCTGTGAAACCTGCAAAATAGTGTGGCTCAACTGAGCTTATTACGATTATGCCGTCAGATTTGGTAACTTCAGAATTTATTTTTACCGTAGTTCCACGAGTGGTTTTTCCAAAATAGGTCATCTCATCATTTTGTGAGTCGTGACAGAAAATTCTATCTTTAAATTCATTATAATATTTTCCGAAAATTCTATCGAATTCTATTTTGGTGGGTTGCCGATGAGTGCCAAGAGCGACTATGAATTTGAAGTTTTTGTTTTTGATCTGATCGTAAATAGCAGAAATAATTATTTGTGTGGGCGTGTTTCGTGAGCCGTCATTCACGATGATGAGGATGTTTTCTTTATTATGTAAAAATGTTTTCAGATCAGGTGAATCAATTGGATTTTGCAATGATTTCCGTATCAGTTTTTCCTGATCGAAAACTGCAACTTTTTTGGGTTTAATGATCTCAACCGGATTATGCGGAATTTTTAGATCGATCTGTTTGCCGGCTATTGATATTTTATAATTCATAATTTCAAAAACTTGAACGTGATTTGGTTGTCAATTATTTGTTTGGAGGTGCTTGGTATAATATCGTTTCCAAGTCTGATTTTGAAAATATGTGTTTAAAAAGCCTTTTTTTTTCAGTAATAAAACAGCCGCTAAAAAATTTAGCGGCTGTCGTTGAATTACAAAGCTATTTAAGCATTAAGCATTTCTTCACTGAGTAGTCTTTACCATTAACATTCAATTTATACAAATAAACACCGGAAGCTACTGATCTGTTGTTATCATTTCTACCATTCCAGAGAACTTGATGAATACCTTTTACCAAACTTTCATTTACAAGTGTTTTAACTTTTTGACCTTTGATGTTGTAAATTGAAAGATTGACTTTGCTTTCATCTAAAATTGAAAATGAGATCATTGTAGTAGGATTAAATGGATTAGGGTAATTTTTATGGAGAATCGCTTTTGAGATTTCGGGAGAATAAATACCCCCTTCAGTTATCTGACCTTCTAGTAAACCCCATAATTCAACTTCTCTTTCTTCTGCTTGTTTAACGCTACTCAATGCATTATCCGAATTTTGGAAAGTGACATTTGCTCTATTACCACCGGAAGATGCTTCCATATAAGTGTAAACTATATCAAGTTGCGTAAATACTGAATCGATAAATGTAAGGTTTTCATCGAGAAGAAACTCATATTCAGTGATAGCATCCTGATAATTGCCAAGCAGTCTATTACAAAAGATTTTATCCAGTTTTGCTGCTTCTGCAAGATCTGTTTGTGTGTAATCAATTTGAAGCTGATCATAATACAGCAGAAGCTCAGCATATTCTATTTCTGTTTCCGAACAATTGATTAAACGACTTACTGACCATAATGCTTCAATACCATCTGGATCTTCATCAATACTTTGAGTGTATTTAGTTTTGGCAGTAATTAGGTCGCCGTTTGATTCTGCTAGCAATCCCTCTTCAAATAAACTTCCGCCACTCCAAGGATTGTAACCAACATTTGGACTTTGAGAAATCGGAGTAAAATCAATTAGCCAATTTAAAGGATAGAATGAATTACTTATTGCTAATTCATTAGTAGTTCCCCACCAATTCTCACTACAACGATAATCACGAGGTTCTATATCCATATTGTAAATTGAATGACCATTTCCAAAAATAATGTCATTTTCGTTTCTATCAACAATTGGGTAAGAAGAACCACTAATTTTTATTTCAGGATAATCATTTGAATTGTAATAGGTACTACTTATTGATGAGCCAACAATAACAGGATTGGAACCACGATTTGCCATAATACCAACATATTTGTTGGAAAATATTGTATCTGTCTCTACATAAGCGGAAGCATTATAGAACCAAAGCCCATAATTGTTATTGGTTATCAGATTGTTTTTAATCGATGAACGATACATTAGAATATGTGAATCTTTAATGAGTATACCATAACCACAATTATTTATGATAGAGTGATTAATTTGATAACCTGTTGGATTATCAAGATAGATACCGCCACTGTTATCAAGAAATTCGCAATATTCAATATCAACATAACCATTATTATATAATGGGAATTGAGCATTAAGGAATTTACAAAATTTCATATTTGCATTACCATCATTTGTAATCTCTATTTTATTCCAATTAGTACTGGAATATTTATCGAAGATTATATTGTTTTCAGCAGTTCCCAAGGCAGTGAGGTCACCATCAACTATCAAATGAAAGTTTGAATATAGTTGTGGTTGAGAACCTGGAAGAAAAACAATCTCAGTGCCGAATGGAACAGGGATTTCATTCTTTAAGACAATATCTCCTGTGCCAAATTGTGTTACTCCTTGAATAGTAATTCCATCAAAAACACCTTGATAAATGGTAAGCTCTGATGTAAGTAGATTATCACTAGCTAAATCCGAATAACCATAATTTACATAGAAATAATTATCATCATAAGCAAGACTTTCAATATTATTTCCAATTGTTCCTCGTTCTTGTGGAGTTGTGTCACCAGAAGAATAGTAGTGAGTTTTAGAAATCAAATCTTCAGGGAGAACACCACATCGTAATATTTTATACTTAGGATTGGGGATAGGTAATGGTATTGGACTAGTAAAACTCATTAAAGTTGTTATTTCCAGTTCACCACTCTCTGACCATTCTGCGATGACTTCTTCAGAGTCGTAATCGGAATCGAAAACAACTACATCAACAAAATCTGTGCCGGACATATCTCGAACTTCGAGAAAATTATCAGAATTGAGAATTAATTTTTTTAAGTCTGTGAAAATATTATTTGCTTCAACTAACAAAAAAGATGTATCTGTAACAAATCTTATATCACCATAATTAACATTACTCGCATCCGAAACAGCAGCATAGCAATTATAACCAGTATTTAAAGAATACTTAACAGCATAAGTGGCACCTGCCTGTGATATTTGCTCAATTGGGGTTGTATCATTTTCTGAAGGAAATAGTAAAGTGAGGAATTGTTCATCCTCATCTGTACTTGTTTTTGTGCGCATACATTTGTGCATCCATTGTGGTGGTAAAATATAACCATCCCAAGTTCTACCATAATATAATCCCTGCGGTAATGTGTCACGAATTGAATATTCAGAAATCCCATTACTACCCATTGCACCATGAAGAAAAACATCATTCTCAAAATGAGTATATGTAAATTGTCCGTTATCATTAGAAGGATCATTAATATTATCAGGATTATTCGGAAACTCGATATTATTATTTGGAACTGGATACAGAGCAAAATGCAACTGATTCATGAAGTCATTTTCTATTGAATGATCAGAACTTGTTAATTCATCATAAATAATGAAATATGGGATTTCTGATTCTAAATCAATTGAATAAAAATTTCGCTTAACATTAATTTCATCATTTACTAATTCAGGAGGATAATGACTCTGTGGATGATCATAATCAAGTTCAATCTGAAGATGTGTTATGCTGTTGTTAGAAATTAAATAATTTTTATGAGCGGGATTTAACGGTATGACATCGTTAAAATCACCTGCATCTCCGATAGGCTCAAAACGATTAAATTTGAATTTGATATGATTTGGGTTATTATCTTCTGGGTCATTCCATTCATCGAGACTAGTAAATAAATCTCTATAATCGCCGTTTAGCTCGTTTTCTTCAATAAGATTAAAATTTGAAGAAGAGTATGCATTGTAATACTCATCATATGGATTAACCATAATTACATTGTGAGCATATGGAGAAGCTAACCATTCTTTCCCAAGATAATAGCTATACCAACTCGGTCTATAACCAGGATCAATTAACAACTGCTTATCTTTATAATAGAGTATAAAACTTGATTGATCAGAATGTTCGTGGCCAGAATTTCCAACAGAATTTTCGTGATTTACGTATAGTACAGGATAATCCTGATAATCATTATAAGTTTGGATTGGTCTTCGGAAAATTGTTAACTCTTCATTTGAAAAATTACCATTTGTTAGATGTTCAGGTGTACTACAATTTCCAGCTAATATTCTGCTTGTATCATATTGATAAACATAGAATTTATTTGTGTTCCAGCCGGTTGTATAGTAATTAGCATAACCAGTATGCGATTTATAGTTGTTTACTAACCATTTTATGTGATTTCGAGAATCTGTATCATTAACAGGAGATTGATAATAATATGTAATACACTCAGAAAATATTTTACGGGGTTTGTAAAGATATCCAAGAGGATTTGAAGCCCCTGTCCTTACGTATGTTTCGTGAACATCATCAAACGGCACATTTGCCATTGAAGGTGATATCAGATCAAGACTATTTACATATATATCACGCACTCTATCATCTTCAAACCAGTTATTATTATCGGGAATATTTGAGAAATCAAATGTAAGTCTTTTGCGTGCTGTAAAAAACTTAGCTAATCCTTCAAATGTATATTCTGTATAACTAATACCTTCATTATAAGTTCCGCTGTTAGATGTCATAAATTCAATAAAGCCATTTTTACCACCTGGTAAAGAACGAACGAATAAATCATTTTCTGCTGTTTCGATAAATTCCTCATTACCCAAAACACAACCTGCATAACCAAGTGCACCGGCAAGACGAATTCTACCATTATGATATGATGTACACAACTGTGGAGGATAATCTGGATTTGTGCATTGAGCATAACCGCCACTAAAGTTTGATTCACTTAATAATTCATTTGCCCAACCGGCAAGTTCTTCGAGTTTATTGTGTAAGTCAGTTTGGTTTTGAACATTGTAATACCACAAATTATCAACTATGTTAGCTATACTGTTTAACATAGAACTATAACTTAGACAGTCTCCCCAAGAACCATCAGAGTATTCACCATCTTCCCAAATCCCATTACCGTCAATATCTTGACCAAAAACAGATTCTTCACCAACATAATCACTGAATAATTTAAGATAGTTATTGTGAGTGGAATAAGGATTAAAAATCAAATGATCCTGTACATTATCTAAATATTCTTGAGCAACATCATCATCAATATCAACAGCAAGTGCACCGATTAGAGAATTTTTAGAATATGTATAAGCCCAATTAATCGGATCATAAGTTGCCCTATTCTCCCTATATTCATTCTCACCTTCATAGCGGGTTGTAGGATTCGGATTTGCAGATTGCATCCATTTATCCCAATAGAACCTCATTATCTCATCGTGACCGCTATCATAATCAATCGCATCATACAAATTACTAAACAAGGTTGCATCCATTGTTTTGGTTTCGTCAAGATAGCTTCCCATTAGGCTGCTTACTATAAGCAGAACACTAATCAAACATAATCCTTTTTTCATCTTACTTTCCTCCTTTTATTTTAATAAGACTATTTTTTTTGAATCTATAATTTTGTTGTTTACTTGTAATTGAGTAAAATAAATACCAGATGACAGATTTACTGCTTGCCAATGTATTGTATGTTTACCGCTATTAATAACACCTTTTTCAATTAAAGAAACAAGTTGTCCTTTGATATTAAATATTTTTAATTTAATTTCACTATTTTTTTCTAAATTAAAAGAAAAATTGATTGATGGATTGAAGGGGTTTGGATAGGCGTTTAAAGTTGTTTTTGAAACATCGATTAAATTTACATCTGCATCTGTTCCATCAGGATTAAGCTTGATTAAAGCTACACGAGACGATGGATAATATGATGCTACAATAATATGTTCGGATGATGTTATCTTGACAGCTTTATCTCCACTACCAGTATAATATGGTAGACTATTCGTCCATTCGATATTATAATCACTATCAAATTTTCGAAGACTATGATTTATTTCAAGATCACCAAATATAGAAACTATCGAATTATCACTTGATTTTGCAAATGATCTAAAACCATATCCGCAATTTTCCAATCCCATTTCTAACCAAATTGTGTTACCTTCTGAATCAAGTTTCCATAGAAAACCGGAAAATCCTTCAAAGTAACCACCAACAATTATATTTCCTTCATATGTTTCTACAACAGTTTTTCCTCTATCATCTTCGGATGTTTCATCTAAAATTCTTGTCCAGAGAGAGTCTCCATTAGCATCTGTTTTAATTACTAAAACAGCATTTTCAGTTTCAATATCTTCTACATAACCGGTTAATAAATAACCACCATCAGTAGATTGTATAACAGATTTTATGTTTCCCCATTCGTAATTTTCAAATTCAAAAAATTTTTGCCATATAATTTCACCATAGTCATTTATTTTTGCTATCATTGCATTTGGATAACTAATACCAGATATAATAATTTCATCATCAATATTTTTATCAATTGAATTTATACAAATATCAGCTAATAAACATACCCATTCTCTATTTCCATTTGTATCTCTTTTTATTAATGCAGTTCCATTTATATAATGATATGAAGCTGAAATTATTCCTCCATCTTCGGTTTCCACAAATGCTCTTGAATCATTTTCCGGTTGAAAACTAACAGTGTCTTTTTTTGCCCAAATCAAATTACCTTCGCTGTCGGTTTTAATCACAAAACCCCAGCCCATTGCAATTTCTTGGTCTATACAAGTACCGTTTACAGCAAAACCTCCATCAGAACATACAATAACATCTTCAACACTGAAAATAGCTTCGTAAAACGGATCGTATATTTGCAGCCAAGTGTCTTGTGCCGTAAGATGAAACGTAAAAATTAAAAACCAACCTGTAAAAAACAAAAATAATTTTCGATTCATTGTATCCTCCAATCACTTTTTAAACCTTGTTTAGTACTCAAACTTTTAAAATCAATCTTTTTAATTCTCTGATGCGATATAATGTGTGTGTCCCCGTCAATTTTGTCGCGAACACCCCCTGATTTGGTGTTATATACGACAAATCTTCCACAGGCAGATAAATGTCGCGTATCCGCCAGAGGACGGACAAGTATCTCATTTAGATTAACTTTCATTTTTCTCTTTATTTTGACTATCATTTAAATTCTTATGTCCAAAAATCTTTTGTATAAATCTCAAGTTTTCTCTCCTAAATTCCAATGTTGCAAATTAATTATTAAGATCAAAACCGAATTTGATAAAATGATAGTTAGGTGTCAATTGAAAAAGGTTAAATAGTACAAGGGCTTAGTTGTTGAGTGTGATCTCAGACAATTGTTTACGAGGAGTAAAGTTGAGGGTTCTTCCAAGAGATTCTTCCGTCTACTCCGGCAGTTGCCGGATACGCCGCGACGAGTCGTCGAATGTCTATGTAGGTTTTTATCAGCTTTAGGCTGACAAGCCTCAGACTGTGTCCGGCTTTTGACGGAAAGACAGTTTTTTTTTACTCCCTTCCCATTAGTTTAAGGGGAAGGGTTGGGGATGGGGTTCAGAAAGACAGATTTTTTCATTCTCAAATCGTAAATCGTTAATCAATTCTTTCTGCGGCATCTTATGATCCTTCTCTTTATTCCACCGGGTTCAGTCGTGGGGATGCATTGACACCGAATAAAAATATTATACTAACCCCCTTTAATTCCCCCTTACAAAGGGGGACAAAAAAACGACAATATTTTTTTCAGCAGTTGTCTTTCTTTGCGTACTTAGCGTCTTTGCGGTGAATTATCCGCTAATATTTAATTCATTTATCAAAATAGAAGGAGCACCATTACTGCTCATATCAAATTTGAAATTATCAGCAATCGCTTCTACTCCGCTTAACATTTGCAAAAAATTCCCGCTTACTGTGAACGGTTTGAGAGAATGCTGACGTTTGCCATTTTCCCATAAGAATCCTTGAGCACCGAGTGAAAAATCACCGGAGATAGGATTTGCGCCGGAATGCATTCCCTGCAGACTCACGATCTCGATGATCTTATCATGCTTTGTAAACAGGTCGGCTTCTTTGTGCTCACCTGCTTCAATGAGGAAGTTCGATGTGCTGATATTAAGAGTCCCTTTATAGCCGCGCGACCCATTACCGGTTGACTTTACGCCATCTTTCCTTGCTGTGATAGTATTATGAAGATAAGTTTTGAGAACTCCGTTTTCAATTAAGACAGTTCTTTCAGTCGGATAACCTTCATTATCAAATGCTGAAGTAGAAAAACCGTCGGGATGTAAACCATCATCGATAATAGTAACTTTATTATTAGCTATTTTTTGTCCAATTTTTCCCTTTAGAAGAGATCTCCCTTCTTGAACTGATTTTGCATTGAAAATGCCGGAGAAAGTTGCAAGCATTGCTGCCATCATTTCGTTATTGAAAACAACTGCGGATTTCCCTGTTTCTGCCGGTTTACTATTGAGCAGATCAGTACTTTTCTTCACGCTTTCTTCTGCCATTTTTTTTGCATTGAATTCGCCAAAATTTCTTGTAATGTGGAATTCTATTCCCATTCGTTTATCATCTTTTTCTTCTGATAATGCTCCAACATAAGCATAAGCATAATTCTGAGTATCTTCTCTATCCAAACCTTTGCTGTTAGCAACTCTGCTATAGCTTTTACCATCACCAAAAACTGCGAATGGAACATTGAAAACACGCTTATCAGTTTCTTTGGCATATTTTTCCAGATCTTTTGCAAGTTGGATCTTTTCAAGTACATCGACCTTATCCAGTTCTTTTGAATAAACATTTGGGCTGTCTGTGTTTTCAGGATATTTTTCCATGATAACAACATCGTCATCTTCGGTATATTCGGCATTTTCGATTGCTTCATCTACAATATTCTTAAATGTTTCTTCATCAAATTTTTCAGTGTAAGCATAACCGACCTTTCCATTTTTAATTACACGCACACCAATTCCTTTTGAATCGGAATAATTGAATGATTCAACATTTTGTTTATTTATTTTAACAGAAAATGAGTTACCTGCTGAGAGCAGAATTTCTGTTTCGTCTGTTTTATCTTTCGCATAGGTAAATATTGTTTGAAATTCTTTGTTATACATATCTGCTCCTCCCCTAATTTCTTCCACCGACGATTATTTCGTCGATCTTTATAGCCGGCTGCCCTACATTTGTTGGAATGCTTCCACTTGATGAGCCGCACATACCCTGAGCCATTTCCATATTATTTGATATCATACTTATTTTCAACAGAGCATCCGCACCGTTTCCAATTAGTGTTGCACCACGAACAGGTTCGGCAATTTTTCCATTTCTTATTATATATCCTTCACCTACTGCAAAGTTGAAATTACCGGTTCCAGGGCTTACAGAACCGCCACCCATTTTAGCAGCATATATTCCTTCATCAATAGATGCGATCATATCGTCGAACTTATCATTCCCATTAGCGATATAAGTATTTCTCATTCTACTTGTAGGAGCAAATTTATAGGATTGCCTTCTTCCACTTCCGGTTCTGGCATATCCGGTTTTAAGGCTTCCCATTTTATCTACCATATAAGATTTTAAAATACCGTTTTCGATGAGAACAGTTTTTTGTGTTTCCATTCCCTCGTCATCGATATTCTCGCTTCCCCACTCGTTTGGCATTGTTCCGTCATCAATTGCAGTAAGCCCTTTATAAGCAATCTGCTCTCCCATCTTTCCAGCAAATACAGAAGCACCTTTTGCAACTGCCGTAGTTTCTAAAGAATGTCCGCAAGCTTCGTGAAATATAACTCCACCAAAGCCGTTATCTATAACAACCGGGAATTTACCGCTTGGTGCGTAATCTGCATTCAGCATCGTTACAGCAACTCTGGCTGTATCTTTTCCAAGTTTTACCGGATCGATCGTTTTGAAGAATTCATATCCTGCAAATCTGCCGGGACCTTCTCCTCCAACTTGCTTTTCCGTTCCATTGGAAGCGATCGAGGATACATAAACCCTGGAATAATTTCTGTCATCCTCTACCAAAAGTCCTTCGCTATTTGCTATCATTACATGCTGGTTCTTCTCTATAAACCGAATATCAACCTGACTAATCTGATCGCTATATCCGCGAGAAGCCTCATTTATTTTGCGAATAAGATCTATTTTGTCTTTTTTCGCTATTTTATTATTTGGAATTTCAATCGGATGAATGTTTGTAATTTCTTTTTTTGTCAGATCGATAGAAGCTATGATGTTACCACCTCTAGCTGCTTTGCTTACTGCATCGGCAGCCGTTAGAAGTGCTTCTTCACTTAGATCATTTGTGTAGGCATAGATCGCAGTATGACCATAAAAAACTCTTACGCCTGCGCCGTAATCGTTACCAACAATATTTTGTTTTGTTTTGTTATCGTTGAATGCTATTGATGAATTGAATGTACTCTCTACAAACAACTCTGCAAAATCTGCACCATTTGAAAGTGCTTTATCTATCACTTTCTCGATGATGTTCCTATTTAACATATTGCCCCCTGAATTTTTTTATTGTAATTTAAAAATTTAAAATCAGCTATTATGTCAAGTGCTTTCAAATTATAATTTCAAATTATAATTGATTTAGCTTTATGGATTTAAAATCGAATCATCATTTAATTTGACAGATTCGGCTTTGAGCAAAAATTGACTACTAAATTTAGAGAGATAAAAGGTAATATAATTTATGAGAAAAAGCATTGTTGCAATAGTCGGCAGACCTAATGTAGGAAAATCAACTCTTTTTAACAGGATATGCCGTAAGCGTAGTGCTATAGTAGATTTTGAAGAAGGGGTAACCCGTGACAGAAAGTATGAAGAAGCGGAATGGAGCGGTCATAATTTTGTTGTAGTTGATACCGGCGGAATAATTCCAAAATCAAATAACAGTATAGATAAAGCAGTAAAATTCCAGGCAGAGGTCGCTATCGAAGAGGCTGATTTCATCCTGTTCATTGTCGATACAAAAACCGGCACAACTGCTATCGATATGGAAGTTGCCAAGATATTATCACCCCACCGGGAAAAAGTTATGCTTGTTGCAAATAAAGCAGATAATGAAAAAGATGAGCTTGAAATTTACGATTTTATGCAGCTTGGATTTGGAGAGCCTTTCCCAATAGCTGCAATTCACGGACGTAATACCGGTAATTTTCTGGATGAAGTTGTAAAAAATATCGATACACTTTCAACCAAAGATATCGTAGAAGAAGACGTTATCAAAGTTGCTATCGTTGGTAAACCGAATGTAGGTAAATCATCGATAATTAACCGGTTATCCGGAAAAGAAGACAGCATTGTAACAGATATTCCCGGTACAACCCGCGATTCCATCGACCTTAATTTGAATTATAAAAATAAGAAAATCACATTTATTGATACAGCCGGATTAAGACGCAAGAAACGAATTAAATACGGTGTGGAATATTTTAGCACAATGCGTACAATTGAGAGTATTAATCGTGCGGATATAGTACTCTTAATTCTTGATGCTAACGATGAAATATCAACTCAGGATCAGAGAATAGCTTCCTATGCTGCCAGAAATTACAAAGAGATAATCATAGTTTATAATAAATGGGATCTTATCGAAAAAGACAACTCAACTATCGGAAAATTTATAGGAAAATTAAAAACTGAGATGAAGTTTGTTGAATTCGCTCCGGTCATTTTTATTTCTGCTCTCACAGGACAGCGCGCACATAAAATTTTTGAATTACTTCTTGAAGTCGATGAAGAAAGCAAGAAGCGAATACCGACAGGACAGCTTAACAAATTCCTACAGAAGGTAACAGCCAAATTCCCACCGGCTCATTCCAGCGGAAAACATTCTATGATCTATTATTGTTCACAGGTTAAAATACAACCGCCAACATTCGTATTCTTCTGTAATAATGCCAAGTTGATAACCACACATTATAAAAGATATTTAAACAATCAACTTCGTGAGGAATTCAAATTCAGCGGAACTACAATTAAAACAATTTTTAGAAGTAGAGATAAATAGGGATTAATATGATAAATATTATAATTACACTTTTTGCTGCATATATTCTGGGCAGTTTACCAACAAGTTATATCATGGGCAAACTTATTAAGGGAATTGATATTCGAGATTTCGGCAGCGGGAATGTAGGCGCTACAAATGCTTTACGTGTCCTCGGCACAAAAGTTGGGATATTCACCCTGATAATTGATATCGGCAAAGGATTCTTGGCTGTGAATATTGCCAGATTCATCATCCAACAACCATCCGACCTTATCATAATTGCAACCGGGTTATTCGCAATACTGGGTCATATATTTACAATCTTCCTAAAATTCAAGGGTGGTAAAGGAGTGGCAACATCGGCAGGTGTTTTCATTGCAATTGTTCCCATTCCCATCGCAATAGCATTATTTGTGTTCGTTGTTACTGTTTGGCTTAGTAAATATGTCTCTCTTGGTTCGATATTAGCAGCTTTTACGCTGTTCATATCCGAATTAATAATAAATGTAAAGAGTTCATTTGCAGAGCTGGAAATCCTGATTTTCATATTTATTATCGTTTTATTCATTATCATCCGGCATAAAGCTAATATTAAGCGTCTTATAAATGGAAATGAAAACAAGATCAGCTTTATTAATAAATAAATCGGAGCAATAAATGTGCGGAATCATCGGTATTTTTGGAAGTGAAAATGCAGCCAATATGGCAACTTTAGGTCTTTTTGCCGAGCAGCATCGCGGGCAGGAAAGCTGCGGAATGGCTGTGAATAACGGGACAACGATCAAGTTGCGCAAAAAAATGGGATTGGTTAAAGATGTTTTCACTCCCGAGAAGATCAATAATTTGAAAGGCAATATCGCTATCGGGCATGTTCGTTATCCTACTCGCGGAGCTTCTGCAGTTTACAATTCCCAACCGCATATTGTAGAAACTCTATCAGGTCCTTCCTATGCCCTATCGAGTAACGGAGACATTATTAATTATCGTGAGATAAGAAGCTGGTTAGAAGAACAAGGTGTCTATTTTGCCAGCAATAATGATGGAGAGTTAATTCTTAAATATGTTGTTTATCATGTTGAACGTGAAGACTATACAGTTCCTGATGCAATATTAAAATTGATGAAAAATGTGAAAGGATCTTTTTCTACTGTGCTTGCAACTAAAACGGAAATGTTTCTTTTCCGTGACGCTTATGGTCTTCGTCCGATGAGCTACGGTAAAACAAAAGACGGTGCAGTTGTAGTTGCATCAGAAAGCTGCGCTTTAGATATTCTATATATGGATTGGATAAAAGAGGTTAAACCGGCAGAAATAATCGTTGTTAATAATGATGGGATAACCAATATCGAAAACAATCCAAATGACTTTCGTGCCACAAAGACCAATAAACACTGTATCTTTGAGCATATATATTTTTCACGACCGGATAGTGTGATCTTTGAAGAAAATGTATTTGAGGTAAGAGAAAAGATCGGAGCAATAATTGCGGAAAATGATGATATAGATCCTGATGTAGTTGTGCCGGTTCCCGATTCATCGAACTTCATTGCTCTCGGCTATGCAAAATATAAGAACAAGCCTTACGAAATGGGTTTGATCCGAAATCATTATGTAGGGAGAACTTTCATCAAGCCGGAACAGACAATACGGGATGAAAGTGTTTATCAGAAATTCAATCCGCTTCCCAATTTCTTCAAAGGTAAAGTTGTAACACTTATCGATGATTCCATTGTGCGTGGAACTACACTTCGTAAAATAGTTAAGCTTGTAAGAAAAGCAGGCGCAAAAGAGATCCATCTTCGTATCGGTTCACCAGCTATTAAAAACTCTTGTTATTACGGTATCGATACACCCACGCGGAAGGAGTTAATTGCAAACAGTAAATCTGTGGATGAGATCAGAGAATATATCGGCTCAGATTCTCTAAAATATCTTTCTATGGAACAATTAGAGAAAGCTGTAGCAAAACCTGAAAATTTCTGCTACGCATGCTTTAATGGGAGTTATCCGGTAAAATGAAAAACAAATTAAAAACATGGGAAGAAATCACAGATGTTATTAAGGAACTTAAATCTCAAAATAAGAAGATTGTTTTCACCAATGGTTGTTTCGATATACTTCATTCAGGTCATGTTCAATACCTTGCTGAAGCTAAAGAATTAGGTGATGTTCTCATCCTCGGTTTAAATAGTGATCGCTCTGTAAAAAGGCTAAAAGGGAATGAGCGTCCTATCAATAATGAAAGAGAAAGAGCAACTGTATTATCTGCACTTTGCTCTGTTTCTTATATTGTTATTTTTGAAGAAGATACGCCATACATGTTAATTAATCACATTAAGCCGGATATTCTTGTTAAAGGTGGTGACTGGAAACCCGAAGAGATAGTCGGTTCCGATATTGTCAAATCATATAACGGAAAGGTTAAAAGCCTCTCATTTATTGCTGGGAAATCCACTACCGAAATTATAAATAAGATGAAAGAGAAATAGTATTATGGAAAACCACGAAGATATTGCAGTTGTAAGAAAAGTTGAAAATAATTTTGTTCATGTAGAAGTTGAAAGAACAGTTTCCTGCAAAGGATGTGCAGTTAGCGGTATATGCAATGCTAATGATAAAACAATACTGCATAAAATTAAAACTGATTTGAAGTTAAAGATCGGTGACAGAATTCAAATTAATATAGAACCGTCTCTGCGTATATTTTCTTCTTTCGTAGTATTCATTATTCCAATACTTACAATGCTGGTATTCTATTTAACAAGTAAATATTTATTTACACTAAATGAGGATATTTCAATTGTAATTTCGCTGTTCGGTTTATTGTTAAGTGGTTTATTCATATACATAATAGATAAAATATTCGCAAATAAATTAAGTTTTAAGATAATTAAAAAACTTTAGTATTAATAGAGGTAAATAATGAAAATTCATTTACATGAAATGGTTTTTTACGGTTATCATGGTGTTCATCCCGAAGAGAGAACATTAGGGCAGAGGTTTATCGTTAATTTTTCTTATGAAACCGAAAAGACAAATGATAAACAGATCAAACACCTTGAGGATACAGTTGATTACACTAAAGTTTATGCAATAATTAAACACACTTTGGAAGAACGTGAATTTTATCTTTTGGAAGTTTGCGCAAATACCATTCTCGATTCAATTTTAGAATCATTCCCATCTATCATTTACGCTAATGTTAAGATCAAAAAACCTTCTGTTCCAATAAATGGTTCACTTGGCTCTGTAGAAGTGGAAATGGAAAGAAAGCGATAAAGGAAGTTAATGTACTGCTATCTTGGTCTTGGCTCAAATCTGGGAGATAAACTTGAATTTATCACAAAAGCAATCAAACAAATATCCCGTTTGAAGAGCGTTGAAATAACGAGAACCAGTTCATTGATCACAACAGCCCCTTATGGTAAAACTGATCAACCCGATTTTCTTAACTGTGTTATCGAACTCGATACAGACTTGATGCCGGAAGATCTTTTAAATAAGTGTCTTCATATAGAAAATCAGCTTGGTCGTATCAGGAAGGAGAAATGGGGACCACGAACGATAGATATTGATATTTTATTATATGAAGATAAGATCATTAACAGCGATATGCTGGTTCTTCCCCATCCTCAATTGCATAAACGTGAATTTGTATTAACTTCACTTAATGAATTATGCCCGGATCTTGTTCATCCGATATTAAATAAGAAAATTAAAGATATTTTTATGGAGCTTAAATGAAGAAAACTGCTGCAATAATTCTTGCTGCCGGTAAAGGCACCCGCATGAAATCGGATAAACCGAAAGTAATATTTGAATTAGCAGGAAAGCCAATGATAAACCGCGTTGTAGAAACTGCGAATAAGATCAATAGTGATTTGATCGCAATTGTTGTGGGCTATAAAAAAGAACAGGTTATCGCTATTGTTCCCCAAGATGATAATATTAAATTCGTAGAGCAAGTTCAGCAAAACGGAACAGGGCACGCTGTTATGGTTACAGAAAATATATTTAAAGATTATGATGGAGATATTTTTATTCTTTGTGGTGATGTTCCTCTTCTCAGATATGAAACTCTGGAAAAAATGCAGAGTCATCATCACGAGCATAATGCTTCCTGTACTGTTCTCACAGCCGTTATGGATGACGCTCTTCGGTATGGACGGATAGTACGCAACTCAGATGGCAGTGTACAAAGAATTGTAGAATTCAAAGATGCAGCAGAAGAAGAAAAAGAGATCAATGAAATTAATACAGGAATCTATTGCTTCGATGCAAAAGATCTTTTTACAGCTTTGCAAAGCATCGATAACAATAATAATCAGAATGAATTTTATCTAACCGATACACTTGAAATTCTGAATAATGAGAATAAACTTGTTACTTCCGTTTTACTCGATGACATGGTAGAAGCATCCGGTGTAAATTCCAAAGAGCAATTAGCAGATTTGGAAATTGAATTTCTGAGTAGAAGAGAACATTTTGAAAATTGAGATATTTGCCACGAGACGGACACAGACTAAAAAAAAGTCAGCAGGAATCTGTGGTAAAGAAATTAGTGAATATTAGTGTAAATACGCCTAAGGCGTACAAGTTCGTGGTTTAAAAAGGGAGCATAATATGAGTGATATTTTATATTCACCTTGGCGATTGCAGTATATTTTATCTAATAAAGATAAGGAATGTATTTTCTGTATAAAGCCATCGGAAAATAACGATGAAAAGCATTTGATACTCTATCGGAGCGAATTTTGTTTTGTTATCATGAATGTTTACCCATACAATAACGGTCACCTGATGGTAGTTCCAAATAAACATGTTCCAAATTTGAATGGGCTGAACAAAGAAGAGATCACCGACCTTTTTGTGACTGTGCAATTATGCGAAAAGATAATAAAAGAAGTTTATTCTCCTGATGGAATGAATATTGGGTTAAATCTTGGTAAAGCTGCCGGAGCCGGTATTGATGAACATCTTCATGTACATGTAGTTCCACGCTGGAGCGGTGATGTGAATTTCATGTCTGCAATCGGTGGAACCAGAGTTATCCCTGAATCATTTGAACTCGTTTACTCTAAACTTAAAGAACAGTTTGACAATGAGAAAACCGAAAAATAATTTGTCTCGCATAGATAAACGTGCTTTACTAATAGCAGTTACGGTATTATTACTCATTAGTGCAGCATCTTATTTTTTGTTCTTTAATGAAAAAGTTAGTGATAATATTGAAGACGAAGTTATTGAAATCACTTCCCTGAAATTATCCATTTTAAATGGATGTGGAGTTCACGGTGCAGCCGGCGAAGTTAAAGACAACATTATAAATAAGAATTTTGAAAACGTTGATATAATTTCTTGTGAAAACGTGAAGAGCAATAAATTTATCTACGGTAAATCGATTATAGTAGTAAAAAAGAAAGATGAAAATAAGCTTAAATATTTAATGAAAATAACTGGAATCTCACGAAGAATTTATACTTTGGATGATAATACGATAGAAGATTTTCAAATAATTCTTGGTAGAGATTACAGAACATATTTTAAATAGGAGATTATGGAACAGAAACAAGCAATTGCCAATATTATTAATTGGATGGAAGAGAAAAAAGCTGTGCAGATCAAGCATATCGATGTAACTGGAGAAACTGATTTCACAGATCATTTGATCATCTGCAGCGGAACTGCAGATTTACATAACAAAGCCATTGCGGAAAATATTATTCAAAATGCAAAAGAGAATGGGATGGAAATACTCTCTACCGAAGGTAAAAATTTCAGTACCTGGATATTGATAGATTTTGGTGATATAATTGTTCACATTTTTAGTCAGGACAAACGAGAGTATTATAAGATTGAAGATCTTTATGTTGTTAATTCCAGAACGAAAAAGGAAATTAAAGAATAATAAATTATGAAGACAAAAATATATAATGATATAATAAAATCACTAAAAAAAATAGATCTCAATTGTAATGAGGATTTTACAGTTGAAATCCCAAATGTTGCCGAGCATGGTGATTTTTCCAGTAATGTTGCGCTGATAAATGCAAAAACCCTTAAAGTTAAGCCTCGTGATCTTGCCCGGAAAATTGCAAATGATCTTTCTAAAAAGAGAGACTACAAATCAATCGAGATCGCCGGACCTGGCTTCCTTAATTTTAAATTAGCAAATTCTCTTTATTATAAAGAACTTAAAAAAATATTAAAAGCACAATATAATTATGGCTCATCCAATTACGGACACAGAAAAAAGGTTATTATTGAATTCATAAGCGCAAATCCTACAGGTCCATTGAATATTGTTAGTGTTCGTGCCGGAGCATATGGAGATACTCTCTTCCGTATTATGAAACATATAGGCTTCGAACCATTCAGTGAATTTTATATTAATGATGCTGGAAATCAAGTCGATATTTTTGCTGAATCAATTGAGATCAGATACCGTGAATTACATGGACACTGTGTGGAAGAATTTCCATTTGAAGCATATCATGGAGAATATATCAAAGATCTTGCGGCTGAATTGAATACGATTGAAGGAACAAAACTATTTCACATGACCGAAGAGGATCGGCTTGAGCGAATGAAAAATTTTGCATTAGATGCGATCCATAAAATGCAGGTTTCCAGCTTGAATCGATTTGATGTGCAGTTTGACAACTGGATGTCTGAGAAAAAGCTGCGTTTAGAAGGAATTCTGGAAGAAGCTTTAAGTTACCTTGCAGAAGCCGGTTGTACTTATGAAAAAGATGATGCCGTTTTCTTCTCTTCAACCAAATTCGGTGATGAAAAAGATCGTGTACTCATCAAGGCTGATGGAAATCCAACCTATCTTGTTCCCGATATTGCCTATCATCTTACAAAATATAATCGTGGCTTCGATATTATTATCGATGTTCTGGGACCAGATCATCACGGTCATGTTTCAAAACTTCGTGCTGCAATTAAAGCTTTGGAACTGGATGATTCCAAATTGGAAGTTGTTTTTCTGCAGCATATCAACCTTTTGGAAGATGGCGAGGTCGTTAAGATGTCAAAACGAACAGGTAAGATCGTAACAATGGATGACCTGTTGAATGAAGTTGGAAAAGATGCAGCCCGATATTTCTTTATTAATAGAAAGCCATCCGCTCATCTGGATTTTGATCTGGAACTTGCAAAGAAAAAATCAAGTGAAAATCCTGTTTTCTACTGTCAATATGCTTATGCAAGAATTAACAGCATTCTAAAAAAGGCAAAAAAAGCAAAATTAACATTGAAGAAATTCGATGAAAAAAACCTGAATAAATTAGATAATATTGATGAGATAAATCTTATTAAGAAGATGATGGATCTTTCATCTGTACTCAATCTTTGTGCCGATAATAGAGAGCCGCACAGATTGGCTGGCTATGTACATGAACTGGCGGGAATGTTCCATAAATATTATGCTAAATATAAAATTATCGATGAAGAAAACACTGATTTGAGCATGGCAAGATTGTACTTGATCAGTGCTATTCAAATTGTAATCTCCATTTCACTGGATTTGATGGGTATTTCCTCACCCAAAAAAATGTGAATTTTCTACTGAATGAAAAAGATAGTTATCCTGTCTGATAGTCACAAAAATCAAGAAACAATAAGAAACGTCTTTCAAAATGAAAAAGAATATACTCATATTTTTCATTTAGGAGATGATTACGAGGATTTGGACAACAACTTTGATATTACAAACAACATCAAATTGATCAGGGTTCCCGGCATTTATCATTCTTGTTATTTAAATGGAAAACTTCCTGCAATCCAGGAAATTGAAATTGAGAGCTGGAGATTTGCTTTAGTTCACAGACTCGAAGATCTCCTGAAAACAAATATTCCCGCAGATATTTACCTATACGGTCATACTCACCATTCCAATTATGATCATATCGAGAATAAACATTTTATTAACCCGGGACATTTGAGAAAAAGAACAGACCGTGGGCAGAAAGCTTCCTACGTAGTTATGACCGTTGATGAAAACAGTATAGATATTCAGTTTAAGCATCTCGATGGAAAAGTTTTTAAACATAAACATATAAATAAGTTTTAACGATATTTTTTGGAGGATAAATGAAAATTGAAGAAATTAATCAAAAAGTAATGGAAAAAAGTGAGTTGATCGATAAGATAACACAAGAAACAGAAAAAGTTATCGTAGGTCAGAAATACATGATAAAACGGCTTCTTGTCGGACTTCTTGCAGATGGGCATATTTTACTTGAAGGTGTTCCGGGACTTGCAAAAACACTTGCCGTGAGCACATTGGCAAATACGATCCACTCTACTTTTAAGCGTATCCAATTCACTCCTGATCTATTACCGGCTGATCTAACGGGAACTCTTATTTATAATCAGAAAACCGGTGAATTTGTTGCAAAGAAGGGTCCGGTTTTTGCTAACTTCATACTTGCGGATGAGATAAACCGTGCTCCGGCAAAAGTGCAATCAGCTTTGTTGGAATCGATGCAGGAAAGACAGGTAACCATTGGTGATGAAACTTATCCTCTGCCAAAACCATTTCTGGTGATGGCAACTCAGAATCCATTGGAACAGGAAGGAACATATCCGCTTCCTGAAGCTCAAATTGACCGTTTCATGCTTAAACTTATCATCAATTATCCAACTCGCGAAGAGGAAAAACTCATTCTGGATAAAATGGTTCGAAAAGATGTAATTAAGGTTAAATCTGTTGTTAAACCGAAAGATATAATGGAAATGAGAGATTTGATCAAAGATATTTATATGGAAGATAAAATTAAGGAGTATATTCTTGATCTGGTTTTTGCAACTCGTGAACCAAATAAATTTAAAAACTTGAGTGATCTTTCCGATCTTATCGATTGCGGAGCTTCTCCGCGAGCTACGATCTATCTTGCACAGGCAGCAAAAGCTCATGCCTTCCTCGAACACCGTGGTTATGTAACTCCCGATGATATTAAAGCTATTGGAAAAGACATCTTAAGGCACAGAATTATTCTTACTTATGAAGCTGAAGCAGAACAGATAACACAGGAAGATATTGTAACCAGATTATTCGATGAGATCGAAGTGCCATAAGATATTTAAGATTTAATATTGAAAATTGAAGATTTAATCTATAATAGGATAAAATGGAAACATCAGATATAATCAAGAAAGTCCGAAAAATTGAGATCACGACCAGAAATCTGGTTTCCGATCTTTTTTCCGGTGAATATCACAGTTTATTCAAAGGACAAGGTTTGGAATTTTCGGAGGTCCGGGAATATCAAAGTGGCGATAGTTTCCGACAGATAGACTGGAATGTAACGGCACGTCATGGATTCCCATACATAAAAAAGTTTGAGGAAACACGTGAACTTAATGTCATGTTCCTCATCGACGGCAGTGCTTCTACCCTATTTGGAACAAAAGGCTATCTGAAATCTGAATTCATCACCGAAGTTACAGCAGTGCTTTCTTTCTCCGCTTTATCCAACAATGATAAAGTTGGACTCCTGCTTTTTACAGATGAAGTTGAAAAATACATTCCTCCCACAAAAGGAAAAAAATCAGCACTCAGGATCTTGCGTGATATTCTTTATTTTGAACCAAAGAAAAGTGGAACAAATATTAAAAATGCAGTAGAATACATTTACCGTCTCATCAAAAAGCGCAGCATTATCTTTGTTATCTCCGATTTTCTTGATACAGATTATTTGGATAGTTTAAAAATTCTCGCTAAAAAACATGATGTAATCGCTTTAAAAATTAGGGATAATGCAGAATATGAAATGTCAAATGCAGGATTACTTCATCTTCAAGACCCTGAATCGGGAAAAACATTTACCATAAATTCTTCCAACCCTAAATTAAGAGAAAAATATAAGAATGCAATTATTAAGCAGGAAACCGAACTAAACGAGCAATTCAGAAAAATGAAGATCGATCTTGTTACATTAAGAACTGATAAACCTTACGCTCCGGAACTTATGAAATTCTTTAAGTTCCGTATTAGAATGAAGAATCAGAGGTAACACAAACATTTTGTTTGTGAATTATGATGAGAAATTATAAATTAGAAATTAAAAAGATCGCAGTATTGGCAGCATTATTAATTCCATTTTCAATTTTTTCTGCTGAATTAGAATATAACTTAGAAAAACCGCAGAAACTCTTTGTGGGCACTCCATTCAAATTGCATGTAAATATATCTTCAGCACTTTCCGACAGCATCTTCTCAACACAAAATGATACTCTCGATATTTTTATTTTAAAAAATATTGAATCGACCGAAGAGATAACTGATGAAACTAAAACAACATTATTGAATTTCACATACCAACCTTTCGATACAGGTGAATTTACTTTCCCCGAACTTGAATTTGCAGTCAAAACTACCGATAGTTTACAAATTCTCAAAACAAAAAAATTTATTTTGAATATTGAATCTGTTATCACCGACAGCACCGAAAGCATAAAAGATATTGCTGCTCCACTGGCAGTACATTTTAAATTCCTTGATTACTTCATCCCGTTATTGATCATTACTTTTATCATTTTTGCAATAAGGTATTTACTCAAATTATTGAAGAAAACCAAGAAAGATTTCTCTGAACCTGAAATCATCGATGACAGACCGGCTTATATTATTGCTCTTGAATTGCTGGATATTTTAAAGAAAGATGATTTGCTTATTAAAGGTGATTTCCTAAATTTCTATTTCAGGATTTCACTAATTTTACGCCTCTTTATTGAACTGCATTATAAGATAAATTCTGTTGAGATGACAACGAGTGAAATTCGTGCAAATCTAATATTGGATGATTATTCAGAAAAATCTGAAATCCTCAAATTTCTCATGCGGGCAGATATGATAAAATTTGCTAAAGCAATTCCCGAAAATTCCGATTCAAAAACAGCGTTGACATGGTTGGAGAAATATCTAATATCTTTTAAAGAATCAAACGAGACAGAGGAGACAGATAATGCTTGAATATGTTAATCCAAAATGGTTCTGGGCTCTTCTGATAATCATACCGTATCTGTTATATGAATTCTTAATACTTCGCAGAAAAAAGGTCAGATTGATCCACAGTCGAATCGATCTGATCCGTTCAATCGCCGGCAGAAGCAGTTTGCTTCAGTATATTCCCATAATCATCAGAACACTCACGATCGTGCTTCTCATCCTTGCTTTAGCACGACCTCGCCTTGCACATAAGAAACAGCAGATCACCGGCAAGGGTATTGACATTATGCTGGCTATCGATGTAAGTGGAAGTATGAAAGCTGTTGATTTTAAACCAACTAACAGACTGGAAGCTGCAAAAAAAGTTGCTATAAATTTTATTGAACACCGTAGAAATGATCGAATTGGACTTATTGTATTTTCGGAAAATGCTTTTACACAATGTCCGCTCACACTCGATTATAATATTCTCATGTCAATAATGGATAATGTATCGATCGATGAAGATGCGAGTGGAACAGCTATTGGAATGGGACTTGCCACAGCAGTAGCCCGTCTAAAAGATTCCGAAGCTAAATCTAAAGTTATAATCCTCATTACCGACGGAAGGAATAATGCCGGTGAGATCGAGCCAATAGATGCTGCCGGACTTGCCTCTACTTTCGATGTAAAAGTATATCCTGTTGGAGTTGGCAAAAAGGGACTTGTAGATTATCCTGTGCAAACTGCACTGGGAATTCGTTACCAGAAAGTAAATATCGAAATCGATATGGATTCACTTGATAAAATTGCGGAAATAACCGGAACTAAACACGCAAGACTGGCTACAAATACTGATGAGCTATCTGCCATCATGGAATATATTGATGAAATGGAAAAAACAGAATTGAAGATAAATGATTATTATATTTATCAGGAATTATTCTGGAGATATTTATTCGCTGCATTCATTTTAATGCTGTTGGAATTTATATTCAGAATTATAATTAGAAAGGAAATTCCTTAAGGGAGGGAAAAATGAAAAAGATCTTTCTGCCAATTTTATTAGTACTATTTTTAGTTAGTTTAAATGCTGTTGAATCTAAAATCACTTCTGTAACAGTTTATTCAGATCGAGCCCAGATCACACGTTCTTTAACAACCTATCTCACAAAAGGTGAACATAAGATACTATTTGATGAACTTCCACAAAGCATTGAGCAGAACAGCATCCAGGCAAACGGAAAGGGAAATGCCATTTTACGTGATGTAACTTTTAAAACTGAGCAATTTGCACAAATCACAGATGAAACGAAAAAAACTTTAATTGATAAACAACAAGAACTCACAGATAGACTTAATGAATTTAGAAATATTACAGCACAAGCTACAGATGAGAAAAGAGTTGTAAAAAGTATCTTTACTAAACTTACAAGTACAACCGAAAAAACTGAGAAAGTTGAATTGGATCCTGAGAAATGGATCAAGATGGTTGAATTTTACCGTTCCAAACATGAAACTCTTGATAAAGAGATACGTGATACTGATAAATTGATTAGAAACGTTAATGCAGAAATGGATAAAGTAGTACGTGAGTTACGCAAATTGGGACAACAAGCTTACAAATATAAGAATATGGTTGAAGTTCTGGTTGATGTACAAAAAGAAGGAAATCTTAAGCTCGATCTTTCCTATATTGTTTACGGTCCTTCCTGGACGCCAATTTATGATCTTAGAGTTGACTCTCAAGAAAAGACCATGAACCTTACTTACAAAAGTAATATATTTCAAACTACAGGTGAAGACTGGAATAATGTTGACCTTAAACTCTCCACTGCAAAACCGAATATGAGTGCCCAACCACCTGAGTTGAATCCTCATTATATTTCTATTTACAGACCGCAGCTAACAATGAAGGATTTAGAGGATGTCATTGCATTACCTGCTGCTGCAAGTAGGAGTAATAAAATGGCTTATGCTATTGAAGGAATGTCTGTTGAACAAAGTTTTGATGCATATGAAACAGTAGATATTGCTTATTCTGAATCTACTGTTGAATCCGGTGCAACTTCTGTTGTATTTGATATTGATGGCAGTAACACAATAAAGAGTGATAATGAACCACATCTGGTTACAATCACAATCCAGGAATTCGCGGCTGGCTTCCGATATTCTACAATTCCCAAACATTCACAATATGCATATCTAAAAGCAAAAGTTAAAAATGATTCTGACTATCCATTCCTGCCCGGAGATACAAATGTTTTCTTGGATAACAACTTCGTTGCAAACTCTTATTTGGAAGCAGTCGCTCCAACAGAAGAGTTTTGGACGTTTCTCGGTGTTGACGAATCAATAAAAGTAGAATACAAATTTGTAAAAAAATTCGATGAGACAGGTGGTCTTTTTATTGAGAAAAATAAAAAGATATTTGAATATCTCATTAAGATAACTAACAATAAAAAAACACAGGAAGAAATTGTTGTTTGGGATCAACTGCCCATTTCACAAAATGAAAAAATTAAAGTTAAATTAATTGAGCCAACCTACAAAGAAGATACGGAAATCTTGAAGATCAATGAGCATAAATATATTGAATGGTTCTTTGAACCAAAACCGGGTGAAGAGATAGAGATACCATTTAAATATTCTATTGAATACCCTCTCGGCACGCAGATAGATGGACTTTAAGAAACATTTGGAGTGTAAATAGATGCATTGTGGAAATCCATATTTGTTGTTTCTGATATTACTGATCCCGATATTTTTCATTTATATTGGAATGGCTAAACATCAGCGCAAAAAGAATTTTTCTAAATTCGCAGAAGTTAAATTTTATGATTTCTTTATGCAGCAATTTTCCGGCTTCCACTGGTCACTCAAGAATTTCATATTTGTTTTTGCTTTTCTCTTTATAATAATTGCTCTTGCTCGCCCGCGTTGGGATAAAGAAGTTCAGATAATTAAGAAAGAAGGAATTGATATCGTAGTTGCAATTGATGTTTCCAAAAGTATGGATGCGACGGATATTCAGCCCAGCAGGATCGAGAGAGCTAAAGATCAAATCTCACTCTTCATCGATCAATTAAAGGGTGATAGAATCGCTATCGTTGCCTTTGCCGGCAGAAGCTTTGTGCAATGCCCACTCACAAACGATTACGATGCTGCCAAGCTGTTCCTGAACTTACTTGATACGGAGACAGTTCCTTCTTACGGGACAAATATCGGTGAAGCAATTTCCAACTCATTAGAACTTTTTGGCGAAAAAGAAAAGCATAAAGTTATCATCGTGGTAAGCGATGGAGAAGATCTGGAAGAAAATGCAGCTAAAATTGCTGAAGAAGCCGGAAAACAAAATGCCATCATTTACACTCTTGGTATCGGCTCACCGGAAGGAAGTACAATTCCAATTAAAAACAGAGATGGTGATGTAGTTTACGCCAAAGATGATAAAGGTGATATTGTTTTCACAAAACTTGATATAACCACTTTAACGCAGATCGCTAAAAAGGGAAACGGACGCTTCTTCCCCATCACACCTCAGCAATCAGAAATCTATGAGATCATGAAAAATATTAATTCTTTTGAGAAAAAGAAATTTGATTCTAAAGAATATGTTAGATACAAAGAACAATATAAATATTTCGTTATCGCAGCCTTGATCCTGCTTCTCATAGAATCTCTCATCATCTATAAAAAGAAAACGAAATTCAAACGGGTATTGTAATGAAAGCAAAATTACCAATTTTATTAATCTTGTTATTATCTTTCAGCACTTTGTTTTCTGACGTTGTAAATTATGACAAAGTTATCAGAAATTTAAGAGGTGTAAAATCTTACAATAAGGAAGATTTTGAAAATTCCGAAGATAATTTTAAGCGTAATGCAATTAAATATCCTAAAGATGCCAGGTTACATTTTAACCAGGCAAATGCTGAGGTTAAAAATGGCTTATTGGAAGAAGCTGAACAGAATTACAAACTTGCCTTAAATAACGAAAAATTCAAAGATAGATCAAAAGCTTTGCAAAATCTTGGGAATGTAAAATTCCTGCAGAAGGATTACAAAAACGCTATTAAGAATTATCGTGATGCACTGGTTGAGGATCCCGGTAACATCGATGCACGCTACAACTACGAACTTGCAGCCAGAATGCTGCAGCGTCAGCAAGAACAAAAACAACAACAAGAGCAAAACAAAGATAATCAAGACGAAAAAGACGAAGAAAAAGAAAAACAGGAACAAAAACAAAAGCAACAGCAAGACGACAAACAAGATGATCAAAAGAAAAACGAACAGCAAAAACAAGACGAGCAAAAACAAGATGAAAAGCAGAAATCTCAAGAACAGAAACTAAAAGAACAAAAGAAAGAAGATGCAGAAAAAATGCTCAAAGCTCTTTTACAGAAAGAAAAAGAAGAGATGAAAAAAGAGAAAGAAAAAATGAATGTTGACAGAACAAAAACCGGAAAGTACTGGTAGTCTGAATTAAAATTGGAATATTGTATTTGATTTCTAATTCCGCTTAGCTCCCATTTGTAAGGGGAGATTTATAAGCTTTTAGCTTATTTAGAGGAGTTTTTAAAAACAAAAATCAAATACAATTATAAATTCCTTAAAGGATAAAATGAAGAAAATAATTTTTGTATTAGGTTTACTTTTAACCGTTCAATTTCTACTCTCGCAAGAGATAGAGGTGGAATCTTATGTTGATAAAACCAAGATCGGGATTTCTGATCTAATTAAATATACAATTGAGATATCCGGTGAAAAAGTTGGTAATATTTCAACACCCAGATTACCAAAAATAGAGAACTTTGAAAACCTCGGTTCATCCACCTCTTCCTCGTCTTCCTATTCTATTGTTAATGGGAAAATGACTTCTAAAGCTACAAAAAGTTTTACTTATTCTTTGCGTCCAAAAAAAATTGGTAATCATCTCATTCCGCCAATTACGATAAAGATCAAACATAAATCATTTACAACAGACCCAATTCACATAAAAGTTTCGGAAGGAACTACACAACCAGCTCCGCCTACTTCATCATCATTTACCCAGCAATCAAATTCATCTTTAGACCTGAGCGATAACCTATTTTTAATTGCGGATATCAGTAAAAAAAATGTTTTTGAAGAAGAGCCGATAATTGTGGAATATAAACTTTATTCCAGATATGATATTGCCAATCTTGCGTTTGCGGGAGATACTAATTTCGAAGGCTTTTGGAAGGAAGATGTTTTCAAACCCGAAAGTATAAACTTCAAACGCGAAACATATAATGGTATAATGTATAATGTCATGCTGATGCGCTCTGTTGCGTTATTTCCTACCAAAAGCGGAAAACTTAATATTCCTTCATTAGATCTGAACGTTGACATACGAACTCAATCTCACAGTTTTTTCGATTTCGGAACTACAAAAAGATATAATATCAAGAATAAACCTGCAGCAATTAACGTCCGTCCAATTCCACAAAACAATAAACCCAGCTCATATTCAAATGCAGTTGGGAAATTCAAGCTTTCCAGTAATATCAGTCAAACCAAACTGAACGTTGGCGATTCATTTACCTACACGATCACAATAAGCGGAACAGGGAATTTGAAACAATTTGATATTCCAAAATTAAAGGAAGTGAATAATCTAAGATTTTTAGATCCTGAAATTACAACAAATATTAACAAGAATAAGATATCAGGTAAAAAAACAATTAAATATCTCATTATAGCTCAGGAAAAGGGGAACTACACACTGCCGGCAGTTCCATTCACATTTTTCGATACTTCATCCGGCAGCTACAAAACATTGCAGACCAAGCCTTATCAATTGGAGGTTGGAGAAGGAAGTTTGACCTTTATTGCCAGCAGTTCTGCACAATCTATCGTTAGCAAAGAAGGTTCGGATATTGGCTTTATTATCACAGACGGTGTGCTTACTTCAAAGAGCATCTATTATGATAAATTTTTTTACTGGTTTATCTGGTTTATTATTCTACTTCTCATTCCTGCCTCAGTTTTGTATTCCAATGAGAGAATTAAACTTAAAGGTAATATTGATTACATCCGCCAGAAGAAAGCAAATAAAATATTAAAAAAATACATGAAAGAAGCAAGCGCTTTTGCTGCACAGGATGATCCCGGATTTTATGCAGCAGCACAATTGGGCTTAAGCAGTTATTTGGCTGATAAACTAAAAGAACCGCGCGGGAGTTCCACCGAAGATATCATTTCTAAAATGAAATTGAGAAGTATCCCTGAAGACCTTTTAGAAAAAATAAAGACACTCTTTAATACCTGTGATCAGGCACGATTTATGCCGGGCGGATTTTCCAAAGAAAGAATTGAAACGGATTTTCAACTGATAAAAGAAACGATCAATGAGATCATGAAGTGTAAATTTTAATAAAGCGGGTTAAAGAATTATGAAAAAAACTGTATTTATATTTGTATTATCGCTTGTAATTATTAGTATTTTTGCAAACCAGACAGAGATAATATTCGAAGAAGCAATTAATTCATATCATGATAAAGATTATCAAACAGCTTTAGAAAATTTTAGTCTTATTGAGAATGAAGGTATAATTAATGCAGATCTTTATTACAATATTGGAAACTGCTATTTCAGAATAAATGAAGTTGGTAGAGCTATTCTCTATTTTAAGAAAGCATTAAAGGTGGAATCTGACCATAAAGCTGCCCGCAGAAATCTGGATTATGCTCTTACTTTTACCAAAGATAAACAAGACTCGGAAAATGAAAATGTGATTAGATCATTCTGGCAGAAGGCATTTGATGTTCTTTCCATTAATCTATTAGCAATCATCTCGCTTTTTATCTTCGTATTAATTATCATGCTCATCTGTTTTATGATAATTCATTACAGAAATCGTGAGAAAACAGTTCCCATATTTATTACAACAGTTCTCATTTTTCTTTTTTTAGCATTTCTTATTATCAGTTTATTAAAATGGCAGGAATTTCATAAGACGGATGAAGCTGTTTTACTGAGCATTTCTGCTATCGGATATAGTGGACCTGGAGAAGATTTTACCCGTGTTTTCACAATTCATGAAGGAATGATATTCACCATAGAAAGAGATGAAGAGAACTGGAGTTTGATCAAACTGGAAAACGGACTGGGCGGCTGGATAAAAAAGGATACTTATGTTAGAATTGAACTATAGAAAATAAGATTAAACACAGAGACACAAAGGCACAGAGGACACAGAAAACATCGGAGTTGAATGTCCAATGATAAAAGAAAAGGAAAACCTTGCGAATGATGCATCGGCTTTGTGAAGCAAAACGATGTTGGAATTCTCTTGCTCGCCTAATGGTTATAAACCTTCGCAATGGTTTAAATATTGCTAACACACCTCATGGCTAAAGCCGTACTCCTCTCACTTGTCTGGGCGTAGCGTCGCGAAGACTGAAGAGGAGAAAAAACAAAAGGATAATTTAATAATGAAGATATTACTACTCGCATTGCTCCTAACCATATCCATTCAACTGATTGCTAAAGATCTTATTACTTTACGTGGTAATCCAATTCAAGGTGGAATTCTAATTTGCGAGATTGCTGAATCGGTAGAAAAAGTATTCCTCGATCATAAAGAAATACCAATCTTCGATAATACTGCCATATTAGGTTTTGATCGCGATGCAAAACTACGTCACATTTTAACTTTGGTAATGAAAAATGGTGAAATGGAAACGACTGAATTTTACCTGACAAAGCGGGAATATGAAACTCAAAGAATTGATAATATCCCGCCTGAGTATCTTGAAGATCCAACAGATCCGGATGTGATAAAAAGGATCGAACTTGAATATTCTACACTGCATGAGATCCGAAAGAATATTTATAAAAACCAGTTTATTTATTTAGATGATTTTACGATCCCTGTAGAAAATGGAGATGTAACAGGAGTTTTTGGCAGTAACAGGATATTGAACGGAATTACTGTTTCTCCTCATAACGGACTTGATATTGCTGCACCCAAGGGAACAGATATTTTTGCAATGACAAACGGCGTGGTAGCACTAACAGGAAATTATTATTACAATGGCAAATTCGTGCTGCTGGATCATGGTGCCGGGTTAACCTCCATTTACATCCATATGAGTTCCATTAATGTAGAAGCAGGAGATTATATTCTAACAGGCGAAAAGATCGGTGAAGTAGGTTCTACCGGACGTTCAACCGGAAATCATCTACATTGGGGCGTTGGTTGGAAAGATAAACGAATTGATCCTGAATTGTTACAAAATATAGATGATATATTTTTAAAGATCGGGATGAGATAACCCTCAATAACCTACGCCTTCAGGCGTAGGAAAAAGACGACCACACCAAAAAACACACGGCGTTTACGCCGTTTTAATATATTATATATTTTTCTAATATTATACTTTTTTGTTTCATTCATCCCCAATAACCTGCGCCTTTAGGCGTAGGTAAAGAAACTACACCACGATACACACGGCGTTTACACCGTTTTAATTCCCAAATGACTCCCTCTCCTGCAAAGCGAATTAGGAGAGGATTTGGGTGAGATAAACTAACCTAAAAAAACTATTAAAATTATTATTACCTTGCCAATAATAATATAAAATATACTTATAGCATAACTTAAAGGAGAGTCTTATGAAAAACTTATTTATCGTCATTTTACTTTTTATCTCATTATGCCTGTGGGCACAAAATGTACCGCAAACAATCGACTACCAGGGCAGACTTGCCGATAGTGACGGCAACTACCTGAATAGTGTAGTCACAGTAGATTTTTTAATCTATGATGCAGAAACGGGCGGAACTTTACTTTGGACTGAGATACAGGATGTAAGCTGTGCAAATGGTGTTTTCCATGTGTTACTCGGCTCAACAGTTTCTTTCCCATCTACTCTCTTCGATGGTGCAGACAGTTGGCTGCAATTAATTGTAAGTGGAGAAACTCTTGATTCACGAACCAAAATTGCCAGCATACCATATGCTATTAAAGCAGAAACTGCATATACAGTAGAAGCACCTCTTAACCTCAGTGAAAATGTCTCTAACCCAAATAGCGTTATTACGGGTGAAAATACTGGTTCAGGATATGGTGTTTATGGTAAACATTATATTACTGATAATTATGGTTACTTAGGCTCATCCGATTATGGTGTTTATGGTTATGGTAATTACAGTGGTGGATATTTTGAAGGGGATACTTATGGTGTTTACGGTACAGCTAGCGGTTATGGCGTTTATGGTTTACACCCCAGTGGAAATTATGGTTATATAGCTTCATCCGATTATGGTGTTTTTGGTTCCTCAAGTGGAAATTTTGGTTACCTGGGAAGTTCAAGCTACGGTGTTTATGGTAATTCAATCAGCAACTGGGCAGGTTATTTTGATGGGAAAGTACATATTAGTGACATGGTGGGAATTGGGACAGATACACCAACCAGTAAATTAACAGTAGCAGGAACTATTGAATCTAATTCAGGTGGAGTTAAATTTCCTGATGGCACGGTACAAACAACAGCTGCAGCCACTTCAACACACTACATTGGTGAGAGTTATGGTGGTGGCATAATATTTTGGTTAGATACTTCCGGACAGCACGGTTTAATAGCAGCCACAGCCGATCAAAGCACAGGAATAGGAATACAGTGGTATAATGAAAGTTTTACTACAACAAATGCAGTTAGAGATGGTATTGGTGCCGGAATGTACAATACAGAGCGAATAATAGCAAATCAAGGTGTCGGAAGTTATGCAGCCCAGTTATGTGCTAACTATCAAGGCGGTGAATATGGCGACTGGTATTTACCATCTAAATACGAGTTGGATTTGATGTACAATAATATTGGACAAGGCAATTTATTGGGATTGGGAAACGTTGGCGGTTTTGCCAACAACATCTATTGGAGTTCTACCGAGTACAGTAACAACTACGCTTGGTTACAGTATTTCGACTATGGTATCCAGAACTACACCAGTAAGGGCACCACAGCCTATGTTCGTGCTATTAGAGCTTTTTAAAATGAATGAAGGAATTAATCCGCCTACTCCGGCAACTGCCGGATACGGCGCGATAAAGGAGAAAATTATGAAAAACTTATTTATTATCATTTTATTTCTCATCTCAATGTGCCTTTGGGCACAAAACGTACCACAAACAATAGACTACCAGGGCAGGCTTGCCGATAGTGACGGCAACTACCTTAACAGTGTAGTCACAGTTGATTTTTTAATTTATAATGCCGAGTTTGACGGCACCTTACTTTGGAGTGAAACACAGGACGTTTCCTGTGCTAATGGTATCTTCCATGTACAGCTCGGTTCATTGGTTACTTTCCCAACCGATCTTTTTGATAATGCAGATCGCTGGCTGGAACTTGTTGTAAGTGGAGAGACACTTTCACCTCGCACAGCTATTGCCAGTGTTCCCTATTCTATTAAAGCAGAAACTGCATATACAGTAAAAGCACCCCCTCAACCTCAGTGAAAATGTCTCTGACCCAAACAGCGTTATCAAGGGTGAAAATACAGGTACGGGTTATGGTGTTTATGGTAAACATTATATTACTGACAATTATGGTTACTTAGGCTCAGATAATTTTGGTGTTTAT
>JAUVLU010000016.1 GCA_030600585.1 Candidatus Cloacimonadota bacterium
CGGTTGTCCTTTTAATTGCGTTTATTGTGATCAAGCAGCAATAACAAAAAGTGAAATTCCTTCAGTTAAATCTATTTCAGAAAAAGTAAGAATATTTTGTGTTAATAATAAGTTTGCAGAAAAGGAGATTGCTTTTTTTGGCGGAACATTTACTAAACTTTCAAAAGAACTGCAACAAGCGTATTTCGATGCAGTAAATGAACATAAAGATAAGATCGATGGAATAAGAATTTCTACCAGACCCGATTCAATCGACCAGGAAATATTGAATTTTTGTAAGGATAATAATGTTCGAACAATTGAGCTGGGAATTCAGAGTTTTGACGATTCAGTTCTTCAAGCCGTCAAACGCGGATACACTTCCCAAACTGCCATAGAATCCTGCAATCTGATAAAAGAGAATAACTTTGATCTCTGTATTCAATTAATGCCCGGACTTCCCGAATTTAATTCAAAATCTCTTAATACAACAATTGAAACAACCATCAAACTCAATCCTGACTTTGTAAGAATATATCCGACAATCGTACTCAAAAATACAGAGCTTGAAAACTGGTATAAAGCAGGAAAATATTCTCCTCTTTCATTAACCGAATCTATTGAAATAGTATCAAAAATGATACGTAGATTCACTAAGAAAAAAATACCGATAATTAAAGTGGGATTACATTCTGATATTGACAACGAGAATATCATTGCCGGACCATATCATCAATCATTTGGAGAATTGATCAGGGCTGAAATGCTTAAAATTGAGATACTTAAGAATTTTAAGGATAAAACATTGGAGATCTCACCAAGCGATATTTCATTGTTTAAAGGATTCAATTCTAAAATGCTAAAAGAAATTAAAACAAAGAAAAAGTTGAAAGATCTTCCAATAAAAATTAATAAAAGCATCAAGAAAGATAATTTTATTTTCACAGATGCTCAACCTGATAAAAACTGGTAAACATGATAATTTTATTAGCTATAATATCAATTATTCTGGTCTCAATTTTTTATAAGAAAACTATCCCTGCCGTCGATGGTTGGCGAAAAATATTACTGATAAGTTTACGTTCGATTGCGATCATTATTTTATTATTATTACTTCTAAACCCAATTCTCTATTTCTTCCAAAGTAAAACACGAAGACCTGCTGTTGTTATTCTAAATGATATTTCCGAAAGTATGCAGCAATTTGGTGAAGAGCAGACAAAATCGGATATATTCAAACGTTTGAATAAAGATGTGAAAAATATTCTGGAAAAAAAGGAATATAATATTATTAATTTTGATTTTGCTGATGGCATTAATGGCAACACAAACTCTACGAATCTAAGTAAAACATTTTCTCAGGTTTTTAGAAAGATCGGATCAGATAATATCGAAGCAATTATCCTACTTTCCGATGGCTGGTTCAATGATGATGAACTTGAGATAATCGAGAATCAGAATATTCCAATTTATACTTTTAACCCTCAATTTCAATCTGATGATATTGATCTTAAAATTTCCGATATTAATCATAACAAAACAGTTTACAGGAATGAGATCACCCCAATTGAAGTTAATATTACTGCTAAAAATTATAATGGAAAAGCAAAAGTTGAACTCCTCTCTGAGAATAAATTGATCAAAGAAAAAGAAATCGATCTCAAGGGAAAAGAATTTCTGCAATTTACTTTTAATATATCATTCCCAAATACCGGATTTACCCCGATCAGCTTGCAAATATCAACAGATTCAACCGAGATAAACACCGATAATAATTTTTTCAACAGTGCTATTCAGGTTAAACGTGACCGCTCTAAAACTTTATTGATATCCGATATTTTAAATTGGGATGTAAAATTTATCAGCAGTGCCGTAAATCAGGATCAACACTGGCGAAGCAAATTTTTATTGAAAAAAAATGGTTTACAGTATGCCGGCAATGATACATCTCTTAAAACTGAAATGAATGAAATCAATGTTCTCACATTGATCAATAATGATAAGCTGAAATTCTCTAATAATGAAATAAAAATAATTGATAGATTTGTAAGAAATGGCGGAGGTCTTTTCATTATTGGGAAACCGATCAAGGAATTGGAAGATATTTTGCCAGCCGTTTCATCAGACATTGATCAAACTTTTAAATCCACTTTCACACTCACCAAACAAAGCGAGCAATTTAACACATTCTCATCAATTGAGAAGAAAGCTATCAAGAATATTCCACCTGTTTCTTATTATTATGTTAGATCAAAAGTGGAAGCAAAAATACTGGCACAATTTGATAATAATGAAAAAAATCCTGCAATATTATTTAAAAATATTGGTAATGGAAAAATCTTGAATTTTGCTTTTTTAGACCTTTGGAAATGGCAACTTTGGAATTCCGGAAATAGCTATAATAATTTAATGCATAATGTTTTTTCTTGGTTGGGACAGACAAGCTCAGAACGTTTTTACGCATCACTCGATAAAAATTCTTATTATCTTGGTGAAGTTATTGAGATCGCTTTACATGCTTACGATGAGACTCTTTCTCCAATTACAGAAATTAATGCTGAAATAACAATCACAAATTCTGATAATCAAATTGTTCATCAAGGTTTTATGCTGGCGGAAAATGAAAAATATTTTATAAAGATCTCAGATCTGCAATCAGGAAAATACAAATTTAGAATTTCAGATAAAGTATCTCATTCACAAACCGAAGGTGAATTCATGATCTCCCAAAACTCTCCCGAAAGCAGAGATAACGGAATAAATTTATCGCTGTTATCGTATATTTCAAATAAAACAAACGGAAGGATCATAGATAAAGCATCTGATCTTGAAATTCATAGAGCGGAGAAAGAGATATTCAAGTTACGTTCTGAAATTCCAATTTATAAAAAATGGTATATTATCACTATCTTTTTATTCGCATTCTGTTTAGAATTATTCTTAAGAAAAAGATGGGGGCTTTTATAAAAAAACAGCCTGCGAAAATGCAGGCTGCTTACTTTCTATTTGATTATCAGTTCTAAAATTTGAACATCATCGCTGAATTCAATCCCAGACCTTTCCCATAACGGAAAAATCCATGATAGAATGTACTTCCAACCATCCATTCAAATTTTTCAAATATTAATCCTGTTTTGAACTCATAATATATATTATCATCATATCCCATAACAGTTTGAAATGGTAAGCATTTCCATTGATAGCCGGCACCTAACGAAAATCCGTTTTTGTATGAATGCTGATTATTGATGTATTTACCCATCACTTGTAATCCATTTAAGATCATATAGTCCATTCCAACACTAACAGAAGGATTAAATTTCACATAACGGTCTTTTACTCTTGTTGTATCATCTTCTACAAATGTTTCTTCAATAGCCTCATAATCCTCGTCAAAATAAAACAGATCATTCCTGTAGTACTTGTCATACCAACCACCAGCGAGATTTTTATAATTCAACTGCATAAAGATATCATCGATCTGCGCATGAAAGTTTCCATTAAAGATCACAGCTTTTACACCAAATCCGATAGATGGTGTTAATCTGCCTACCGATCCTTCATCAGTATATTCAAAATGAGCTTTATAATGATAATAAAGACTGTCGTCCATAGAACCGAAATTCTGGGAACTCTCATCTATTGAAGCATACATCATTGAATAATCTAAATTGATATTTGCTCCAACATATAGCGTCATATCTCTCAAATATTCCACAAAAGAATTACTCTCTTTTTTTGGAAATAATTTAGGGATCATTCCCAGGCTAATACCTTTGGGATATGCATAATTCAGTGTTGCTCTCCAGAATGAAAATACATTGCTTCCCTCACACGTATTGCTGGTATATTGGATATTTGTATCATTCCCATATATTACCAGATTTGAATACATTTTATCCAGAATTTCCACATTACCGTAAGTTTTCATGTCAAATTCAAAATTCCAATTTTTGTGCCCGAAATTCAAGAGACATATAGAAGTATTGAAATCTATAATAAAATCATCGGCAGTAAGAATGCTTTTCTCATCATCCGTAAGTTGATGCTCTGTTTGGAACATGATCATATCATCCAATCTTAGAAGTGTGTTATCTGCATTCATCTCATAAGTTAAAAAAGGAAGATGGATTTGGGAATAGCTTCTATCTGCGTTATTGGCAGGATTTTCAGGGAAGAAATCATAATTTCCGAATAACGCAAAATTTAATGTTAATATGAATATTGTAATAATTATTTTTTTCATGTTATATCTCCCTATTCATCTTCATCGTTTATCAAATCATTACTGATATTAATTTCAATTACAAGATTGGCTTGAATTTTCAAACCACCCGTCCACGGATTTTCACCATTACTGAATATATGAACTCTGGGAAGAGTATATACCGAATCACTAACGAAATAACTCAGTTCATTCTGTAATACATCAAGCTCGAATTGCTTGTAATCATCTCCGCTGGTCTCCTCAAAAAGAGGGACTCTAAACATTTGAACATTATTTGTATCCGGTTCTTCAAAATTATATATTTCAGCAAGAACTTTTGTGCTGTCATCAGATACAAGAAGATCAAAACCAACTTCCATACCGGTATTATTCCAATACTTAAAGACTATTTTACCGGTATTGTATGCATCAGACATTGTTTGATCAAATACCTCTGTATCCTGCGCATCAATATGGAATTCTCCCTCATCAAGAGGAATGATCCAGATTCCATCTTCTTCAAAAGTAAGTATCTGAAGATCTGCTATCATTTCAAAATCAATAGAAACAGAATCATCAAAAGAAAGATATGGTATTACTGTTCCATCTCCTATAAACGGATCCATCGAATATTCAAATCCATCCGGAATGATCTGCAGCATCTCATTAATGTTGTATTCATTTGAAGTAAACTCAATCTGGGTAATGCCTTCTTCAACATTCAGATTAATTGGATTTCCTTCAAGATCCTCCAATAAAATTTCTGTTGTATCACGTTTTGCAATAAGCTCAAATGATGCGATCATGGGAATTTGAGATTCTATTGTAAAAATGATCGAACTGTTGCCATTGAACATGAAACTATCTTCATTAACAATTTCAGGTTGAACAAGATCAATATCCTTGTAGCCTTCAATAAGTTCTATTTGCTGTGAAGGAACCTGAGCATTTATTACATATTCTGCTTGAATATCTGTAATTTGAATATCAATTTGCACGGTTGCTGAAGTATCGATTATAGCAGTACTGTCATCTGTAATATCACCCTCGCCGGTAAGCTGTAATTGTATTTCATTGGGAAAGGGTTCTCCAGTCTGAAGGTCTATCATTTGCGAGCCAACACCCCCTTCAGGTTCAATATCCTGGAATATTACATTCCCAACTAAAGTTTCACCATCTCCATCCAGAACATCTATTATAAGCGGATTCCCATCTTCTGCATCTCCCATCCAGAAGACAGTATTATTGGTAATGGTCAATTCAAGAAATCCTTCCATAAATTTGATCTCTTCATATTCATCAAAAGGTTCAAAGACCTTTATTGTGTCAAATTGAACAGTAACATCAGGATAATTCGGAATACTGCTGACGGGAAAACCATTTAAAGTAGCAATTTCCGGTGCTATATCTCCAAGGATAAAACTAGTAGCCTTAACTTCCGTATCCTCGATCTCAATATCACCAAAGTACTGCGATTCCGAAATTATCTCATAAAACTGAAGCGTATCACCATTTGCAATGAATGAGCCGACTTCTTCAGCAATAGCCTCAGCATCAAATGTGTCATTCAATAAAATCAGACTAATTGGTACAGTCCATGATGGCAAACCAATTTCATCAGGTATCGAGCAGCCGATCAACAATAGAACTAATAAAATCGGTAAAATTATTTTTTTCATATTTCCCCCTAAATTAAATTTATAAAAAAAATTTATAATATACTTTTTCTATTTGGAAATTATATTTATGAAATTTGTATTATTACGTCCAGTAAAAAAAAATATTTCTATTTCATTCGCCATTATCTTACTTGACAATATCTATAATTTTTTAAATGGATATATCGTGGAGTTGTCAAAATCATAAAAGCAAATATCCTTGAAATGTATTTCTCTTATTTTTAATTCTTTGAATTCAAATAAGTATCTATCTTCTGACTATCATTCAGAATAATCTGATAAATACACTTGACATAAAAAGGCATTATCTTTTTGTAACCACTGGAAGGTGGCAACATAATAAAAGTGTATTATTTAGGAGTTGAAAATGAGTAAAAATATCCATCTTGAGAATTTACAAAAATTTGGATTAAGTTCTGCCGAATCAGTTGTATATCTTAATCTTTTGAAAAAAAATAACTTTACTGCAACCGAAATTGCACAAGTATCAGGTATTTCCCGTTCCAAAATTTATGAGATATTGAATAAATTGATACATAAAGGACTTTGTATTGAGATATTGGGAAGTTTGAAAAAGTATTCACCTGTAAATCCTGATATTGCCTTTAATGGTTTTTTGCAAAATTTAGAACAATCATATAAAAATGAACTCGAACTAAAAAAGACTTTAGCTTCTGAAATATCCGAAAATCTTCTACCGATATATTTAACTGAAAAGGACAACACAAATCCTCTGGATTACATTGAGGTTATTCGTGATAATACACGAATAGTAGAAAAGATACGTACTCTAGAACGTAATGCAAAACACGAAATTGTTTCATTCAGTAAGGCTCCTTATGCCATGAATTTTAGCCATCCTGATAATTTTGGAAGTCTTATTCATTTTAAAAAAGAAGTTTCTTATAAAGGTATTTATGAAATAGCAGATTCAAATAAACCGGAATTCCTACAGGTAATAAAACAATATCAGGCAGCTGGAGAAGAAATTCGAATTGCTGAGAAACTCCCTTTGAAGATCCATATTTGTGATGAAAGTATAGTAATGTTTTCATTGGAAAACAGATTAATTCCTCAGTTTAATTTAACTACCATGGTTATAGAACATAGTGATCTGGCAAAAACATTGAAAGAAATTTTCGATATGTATTGGAATAAATCAATGACTTTAGATGAATTCATAGAAAAAAAATAAAAAAAACGTCTGACTTGTTTCCCTTTGTGGTGGGATAAACAAGCAAAGACACGGAGGTTAAAATGAAAAAATGTTTATTCTTTTTATTTCTATTTATTACAACAATGTTATCTGCTGAATGGACAATTGTACAAACTTTCTCAATTCCCGAAGGAGCATCGGGATTAGCTTTTGACGGCACTTATCTTTATTGCGGTATTTATGGAGCAAATGGAGATAAAGTTTATCAAATTGATCCGGGTGATGGAACCTATCAACTTCAATTTTCTAATGCCAATATTGGTGACAGCTTTGGAATGACCTACGATGGAACAAACTTGTGGATCACAGATCATGTCTCTCCCTCGTCTACTCCGGCTACTGCCATTGAATTAGATATTAATTCAGGCACGATCTTATCACAATTTGACCTGCCGGCTCATTATATGTCCGGCATTGCTTATGATAATGGTGATTTTTGGGTAGCGGCTTATTATGATCCTGATGGGGAAATTTACAAAGTGGATAATACCGGAACTATAATTCAACAATTTGCAGCTCCGGATGCACAACCATGGGATTTGTGTTTGGAAAATAATAATCTCTGGATGGCTGATTATTGGGGAGATGCCCTTTATAAGATCGATCCTACAAATGGTACACTCTTAGAAACACATCCTTCGGAAAGTTCAGATCCGGCAGGAATAGTCTGGGATGGACAATATTTGTGGTATTGCGATAACGGTACAGGGTATGATGTTGACTTCCTCTATAAAGTTGATCTGGAAGGTGCTGGTGCTCCTGTTATTCAGTTAGGCTGGGATGAATATGATTTTGGGAATACCACAATAGGTCAACCTGCATCTGTTGAACTTCCGGTTACCAATTCGGGAACTGCGGAGCTTTCCATAACTTCAATGGATTTTACTCTGGATGACTTTTATACAGACGAATCATTACCTTTTTCTGTTTTACCGGGTGAAACTGAGAATCTTACAATATTCTTTAATCCTTCTTCATGGGGAACTTACGACTGCACTTTAGAGATCGGTTCAAATGATCCTGTAAATCCTACTGAGGAAGTTTCTTTAAACGGTTATGGCGTAGATGACGGTCCTCACATAATTGTTACACCAAGCTCAATTAATTATGGTTCTGTTCGTGTGAATGCAGTTACAGGAAAATATGTGGAGATAAGCAATCAGGGAAATGAAGACCTGCAGATAAGCGAACTTGAATTTGAGATCACTCAGTATTATGTTGATGATACGGTTGAACTTCCAATTATTATCCCTTCTGCAGAAACTTATAATTTGCGAATCTGGTTCAGTCCGGATGCTGCAACCAATTTCAATGGCGTTATGACAATTCACAGCAACGATCCGGTAACTCCAATATATGATGTTACACTTTCGGGAACCGGTGATGCCTCCGCAATTCCTATAGGAGAAATTCTCTGGCAGTATCAAATTAATACGGGTTATGATAATTCACCTAAAGCAATCGCACCAATCGAAGATGTTACAGCCGACGATATTGATGATGTTATAGTTTGCTCTGAAGATAATTTCATACGCTGTTTCAATGGTAATTCATCTGGAACAGCAGATATATTGTGGGAAAATGAGCTTGGCTCAGTTTATACTCAATCAGGATTAACAATAATTGATGATATTAATAATGATGATTATAAGGATGTAATCGTCGGAACTGCTTGGGGAGATCGTTCAATCCATGCTCTTTCCGGTCTGACAGGAGAAATTATCTGGACTCATGACACACACGAATATGGAGACGGTGGCTGGGTTTACCAGGTTTATGTAAAATATGATTATAATAACGATGGAATTCCCGATGTTCTTGCTGCCACCGGAAATGACGGAAGTTATCAGGGACCTCAACGTGTTTATTGTCTCGATGGAATTTCAGGAAATTCAATTTGGGAATTCTATACTCCGGGACCGAAATTTTCCGTGCTCGGAATCGAAGATGCAACTTATGATGGACAACCGGATGTTATCTGCGGAGCTTCCAATCTTTATGAAACACAGGGAATTATTTATGGAATAGATGGAGAAACGGGTAATGAAATGTGGTCTTATGAAGTAACAGGTTCATCAGTTTGGGCTTTGGAACAAACAGGTCATTGTAATTGGAATGGAGTAAAGGAAATCATTGCCGGAGATTTTTCCGGAAATTATTATTGCATCGATCCTGCTGAGGGTTCTGAAATCTGGAATGGAAATATCGGAGCAGCAATAATCCTGCGCTTCATCAAACTCGATGATATCAATAATGACAGTTTTCCTGATTTTTGTATAACTCACAGTGGCTTTCATAATGCACTCGTTATCGATGGTTTCACCGGGAATCAAATCTGGAGTCAACCCGTTGCTGACCAACCATGGAACGCTGCTCAGATTGCTGATATTAGCGGAGACGGGATCAATGACTTGCTGGTTGGAACACTTTTCAATAATAATTGGGGATATTTCCTAAATGGGGTCGATGGTTCGGAAATAGGATCTGTCAATATAGGAACTCCTGTCGATGCGATTGCCTCTATTCCTGATATTACCAATGACGATTCATGGGAAATGGTCTGCGGTGGAAGAGATGGAACTGTGATCTGCATCTCAGGTGGTGAAGCAGTTTCCAATTCACCAGAAATCTCAATTCCCGATCCTACGCATATAGCTGAATTAATTGGTAACTTCCCAAACCCATTCAATCCGGAAACTTCAATTAATTTCATTTTGAAAAAAGATTCAAAAGTATCTCTGAAAATATTTAATATCAAAGGTCAATTGATAAAAACTTTGATCGATGAAGAATTATCTGCATCCACTTATAATGTGGTTTGGAATGGAAAAAATGATAGCGGCAATCATGTTTCATCCGGTATTTATCTTTATAAATTACAGGCTGATACACAATTATCAGTGAGGAAATGTATTCTGCTAAAATAGTTACCTAATTAAGCTGAATAATAAGAGGTGGTTTTCTTCCCACCTCTTTTTTCATTGACATTATATCTATATTATTTTCAATACATTAGTAAGATAAATAGGGTATTAAATAAATATATTTAAGGAAAATGAATGAATCGGGAAAAACTAATAGACTGGCTTTTTGATAACGGAGATGCGGTAATTAGATATCGCACAGCTACAGAACTTGCAAACGATAAAACAGATTATAATATTTCTTCATTAAGAACACAATTAATGAAAACATCAAAGGCTCATTACTGGATGAAATGCCTGAAAGACAAACGCAGGTTAAATTATATACATGGAAGTTATGATTACTGTTTTGAAAATGCTATGGGCAAACTTGTATTCATGGGAATAAAGGCAGGTTTCAACAAACTGGAAGATTCATCAAAATCTTATGTAAAATGGCTAAAGGAAAGCCTAGAGGCTGAATCTGAAGAGCCTATAGAAAATCCTATTGATTTCTTTTATCAGAATCTTATTGCATCATTTCTATCCGCTTCAGGTTTTAAGGATATTGAACCGGTTGCCACATTTATTCGTGAACGTATTAATATGATCTACGATTTTACCAAAGATAACAATTTTTCTATTTTCACTGATAAAGCTAATTATAAAGGGATTTCAAGCGCATTTGAAGATCATTCACTTATTGATCCTAAAATTTATACAGATGGAAAATTTAAGCTGCCATGGATACATGACCTTCTTGCATTTTCTGCATTCTATGATGAATTCCCAGAGAAGATTGATCAAATTATTTCCTATATCTTAAATGAAAAATACCAGCAATTACCAGAAGGCTACGGAATTGTAATGGCAGGTGTAAAGCGTTATACTGTGTTAGGATGGAAAGTATGGCTGCCCGGATATTTCGGTTCTGATATTAATGACTTTCAAAAACAGAATATAATCGTCAGAATGATCCTGATGAATCCGTTCAAGGTTGCCCGTGAAAGCAAATGGTATAAAAATTGTTTACAGCATTTAGAACAATTCAAACAGAATGACGGGACATATCTTTTCCCAAAAGAATACCTTATAGAGAAAAATAATTCTTATTTTATTACCGGCTCTCATATGGGTCTTGGTGAAAATAGAAAATCAAAAAACGGTCTTGCATTGGAATCTACTTTCTGGATGTTAAAATTAACAAATAATTGAAAAAAATCTGAAAAACTACTTCTTTCTTATCCTGATTATCAGGTTGAGCGAAGAGGATTGAGTTTGGAATCTGTTGTAAAATTTAATATATTTAACAAAAACAAATAGAAGGATGCTTTATTATTTCAAAATATCAGGAAGTTGATCGGGAAGAGGGGGAGGAAATGAAAACAAAATATCAATTTAAGCCAAAGTATGGAATTGTAATTTACATTTGTTATTTTTTCTCTTTGCTTATGTTGACTGTCGGGGTTTTTGTTTTAATAGTAATTGGAAATTTTCCCATTAAGGAAACTATCACATTCGCAGTGATGCTTATTTTATTGTTATTGATCCCATTAATACAATTAAAAAAAATTGAATTCCATGATAAAATATATATTTTCTACTATTGGGGTAGAATTGTTACAAGAGAATATTCTAAATTAATAGATATTGGAAAAACGTCTATCAAATTCAATAAACTTAACATTCCAATAATAAACATGAACAACTCTGAAGAGCTGATGGGCATATTCGATCATCTGATAAATTGTGGAATTATTGATCGTAATCAGCTAAAAAATACATTGAAGGTTAGAGAAAAATATGCATTTAAAAGTTCTATATTTGCTATCATGATAACAAATCTGATTATGATATTTGGCAATAAAGATATTATGAGAATCTTTAATATAGATACAATAAAAAATATTGAAATGTTTTATGCATATGAGTTCATAATTTTGTTTCTATTTTGGTATTTTCTCATTTATTTATTTATGAGCAATTTGAAAAAGAAAACAAATCTTGCTTAATAACTTGATAAAAAAAACCTTGTTTTAATAGATTATATTTGGAAATATACGTAATTATAAAATTCAAATTCACAATAAAGTGCAAGAATAAGCTTTTTATTCATTCTTAATGAAATCTAAAAAAAACTATCCCAAACCACAATCTCATCTAAAGATTTCAAATTCCTTTTTCCCTTTTCAATTGCCGGATAACCTACTGGTAAAAGACCGACAATTTTATATCGCAAAGTGTGAAACTTGAGTTAAGCTGGCTTTATCCAGTCTTGACTTAAGTTATTAATAACCTAACTTAACACAAGATTTCCAACTTGTGTCAAGTTTCAAAAGCTCTGGACATAAAACATAAACAGTAAACATTTTCCCTCACAAAAAAAAAGCCTTCACTTTCGTTAAAGGCTTTCTATTATGGCTTCCGGCAGTTGCCGGAGATTTGAACCCCCATCCGGCAACTGCCGGATAACAGTCACCTATAATGATTTTATTAATTTTCTTATAAAATCTCTGCCTTTATGTGATTTTAATTCTACTTCTCTTTTCATTACTGCTCTTTTTTCAGAGTATTCCTCTTTATGTATTAATTTCCAGGGACGATAATTGATTGTCCATCCCTTCTTTGCTAATTTGTTATGAGATAATAATCGTTGTTCTAAATCTGAAGTATATCCAATATACAGCTTATCATATCTCTCTGAATATAAAACATAAACAGTAAACATTTTCCCTCACAAAAAAAAGCCTTCACTTTCGTTAAAGGCTTTCTATTATGGCTTCCGGCAGCTGCCGGAGATTTGAACCACCGTCCGGCAACTGCCGGATAACAGTCACCCGCTCATTCAAAAAAAAGGCTTCCAAAAATGGAAGCCTTTATTATGGCTCCTGAAGAGGGATTTGAACCCCCGACCTAGTGGTTAACAGCCACCCGCTCTACCGCTGAGCTATTCAGGATCAATATCAACAACGAATGACTTTTTAAATCTGCCCCTTTTTGTGTCAATATTATTTTCTCGGAAAACTGGACAGTAAACCCTAAAAGTATCTAGTTAATTAATTTGAAAATATTTAATAGAAAAGTATTTAAAAAAAGTAAAAACGGGTGGATACTTTTACTGTTTACCGGTCACATTACTTTCAAAACGACCTTGACAGAATATTCTTATTCTTTTTTTTACATATTTTAAATTTATTATAAATGGAGGAGTTTTTGAAATGATTCGTTTACAAAATCTAACGAAAGATTACGGCTCGTTATGTGCAGTTGGTCATGTAAATTTTGAAATCAATGAAGGTGAAATTCTCGGGTTTTTGGGTCCAAACGGAGCTGGGAAAACAACAACACTACGAATGATAACATGTTTCCTCTCACCCACTTCCGGCAATATTGAAGTAGAAAATATGAACATCTACAATGAACAATTAGAAATAAAAAAACTTATCGGTTATCTCCCTGAACATAACCCGCTTTATATCGATATGACGGTTTACGATTATCTCAAATTCATTGCAGACATCAGAGGAATTTCAAATTTCAAATCACGAATGAAAGAAATCATTGAACAATGCGGATTAAATGGCATTGTTCATAAACCCATAAACACTTTATCTAAAGGTTACAAACAGCGTGTTGGTTTTGCGCAGGCAATTCTTCACGATCCCAAAATACTCATTTTAGATGAACCGACCAGCGGATTAGACCCGAACCAGATCGTTGAGATCCGCGAACTCATCAAAGAATTGGGCAAGGAAAAAACCCTGATCATTTCAAGTCATATCTTGCAGGAAGTGCAGGCAGTTTGCAGCCGAATTATAATCATAAACGAAGGTAAAATAGTGGCAGACGGTTCAACCGAAGAATTGCAATCTGCTTTCCAAAATAAAACAAAACTTATACTTGAACTTATAGCACCGGAAAATGAAATTTCAGAAATTTCCAATAATATTAAAGAGATCACGATCCTTTCCATTTCCCCACTTAATGAAATAACATTTAATATTGAAATCGAGTTTGATTCTGCCAACGATAAAAGAGCAGAAATATATAATTTTATAAGATCAAAAGATTGGATATTATTAGAAATGCATCGTGAAAGCATCAGTCTGGAAGCGGTATTCCGCAACCTTACTATCGAAGGAGGAGAAAGATGAATCTATCAATTACGATCACAAAAAAAGAGATAAAAAGTTATTTCAATTCACCTGCTGCCTACATAGTTCTGGTAATTTTTCTTCTACTAAGCGGTTGGTTTTTTGCCAGTCCCTTATTCATAAATAATCAGGCAAACCTGCGAACATTATTCGGAATAATTCCTCTTTTGTATCTGTTTTTTGTTCCTGCTATCACGATGAGTCTTCTCTCACGCGAGAAAAATACCGGCACAATGGAACTTCTGGCAACTCTCCCAATTAAGGACAGCGAGATAATAATGGGAAAATTCTGGGCTTCGGTCTCCCTCATCGGTGTTGGGTTATTATTTACTTTAGTGCATTTCATCACAATTGTATTGCTTGGAACGAACATCGATTTTGGTGCTATATTCTGCGGTTATATCGGACTTTTATTTCTTGGAGCAGTTTATAGTGCAATTGGAATTTTTGCATCCAGCATAACCAGTAATCAGATAGTTTCGCTTATAATAAGTTTCTTCATAATTTTCTTCTTCTTTATAATTAAATTCTTTCTCTTCTTTGTTCCAGATTTTTTGGTAGGTATATTCCAATATTTGAGTATTGATTATCATTTTTCAAATATCATTCGGGGAGTTATCGATACCCGGAATATAATCTATTTTGTCAGTTTGATCGTGCTATTTCTAAAACTTGCACAAACATCTTTAGAAAATCGGAATTGGAAATAGGAGGATGATTATGAAAAAGAAAACAACAATTGATCTAATAATCCTCATCGCAATTCTCATTTTTGTAAACCTTATTTCAATATCTGTCTTCAAACGTTTTGACCTTTCAAAAGGAAAAATATATTCGCTTTCTAGTTCCAGTAAAACTGCTGTGAAAGAATTGGATGACAGGCTTATTATCAAAGCTTATTTTTCTAAGAACCTTCCGGGTGAATATGCCGATTCCCGTCGCTTCGTTCAGGATATTCTCTCTGAATATCAAGCATATTCTCATGGAAATCTTAAATATGAATTTCTTGATCCTGCCGATGAACAGGAGCTAAAAAAAGAAGCTCAGCAAAATGGCATAATGCCTGTTTCCATGCGTGTTGTTCAGAATGACAAATTAGAGATCCGTGAAGTTTATATGGGACTTGTCTTCCATTATCAAGATAAAACTGAGTCTTTACCCATGATAAAAAATACCCAAGGGCTGGAATATGATGTTACCGGTAAGATCAAGAAGATAACTGCAACCGGACTCAAGAAGATCGCCATTTTTGATCTTGAGAAAGATATATCTCAGCAAACAGGTGAGAATGATAAGTTTGCAACTATCCGCAAATTCCTATCCGAAAGTTATGAAGTATCAAAAACCGATCTTACCAAACCTGTAGAAAATAATATAGATGCTCTGATAATTGCTGGAATTGAAGATTCCCTTGAAATGTCTCAGCTTGTTAACTTAGATCAATACCTGATGCAGGATGGAAATATCATTCTCTTCCAGGACAGGATCACTACCGATATTCAACAAATGTCCGCAAAACCAATAACTTCCAACCTTTTCCGGCTTCTCAATACTTTTGGAATTACAATTAAGCCAAATCTGGTTACGGATGCGCAATGTGGTCAAGTTACAATTCAGCAGCAGCGTGGAATATTCCGCACACAAATTCCCATAAAGTATCCATTTTTTCCAATTATTAATAATGTAAATAAAGAAAATATTATGGTAAAGAACCTCGATTATATGCAGTTAATTTTTGCATCTGAGATCGATGTTACAAACATTGGCGAAGACATTTCTTTCGAGCCGCTGCTTTATACTTCGGAAAACAGCGGAGAGATTACAATGCCGCAACTCAATATTTCGTATCAGCCATTCTTAAATATTGACCTGAAAAAAATGCTGATCGATGAACCTAAAATTGTTGCCGGAATTTATAGCGGGACATTCGTAAGTAATTTCATGGATCACACAAAAGAAGAGAATGCAGTTGGAAGCACAGATTCCGGTAAAATTCTGCTTGTATCGGATTCCGACTTTATAAAAGAAGGTGCCGGAGCCGGTGTGCCGGGAAATAGAGATTTTGTATTGAATGCAGTTGATTATATGGTTTCCGAAGGAACGCTCATTGAAATAAGATCCCGAGAAACGCAATTCACTCCATTGAAGGAAGTTGATTCCAAAACCAGAAAATTTATTAAATGGTTCAATATTCTCTTCCCATCTTTATTACTGATCTTACTGGGAATTCTGCATTACAGAAAAGAATTGAAACGAAGAAAACATATTGGAGAACTTTATGAATAAGAAACAAAAAATATACATCGGAATTCTAATTGTTTTAGTAATTGTGTTCCTCATTACTAAAATGAGCAACAATGTAGAAAAACGTATCCGGTTTTTTCAGGCTGATTCTGCAAAAATTAAGACAATTGAAATTTCAAATATCAAAGACACATTAAGATTATCAAAGAGTAATGGTGATTGGATGCTGGTTTACCCAATGGAATATCCAGCCGACGAATACCAGATAAAAAATATATTCGTAAAAGTATTAAAAGTAGAAACGTCTAATCTGCCAATTTCGGAAAATGAAAGTTCATTCGATACATATAAAGTAACAAACAGTCAGGGTACCTGGATAAAATTCTTTGATGAGAATAATAACTTGCTTGATGAAGCAATTATCGGGAAAAGTTCGTCTTCCGGTTCAACTCCGGCACGAAGACCCGACAAAACTAAGATCTACAAATTAGAAGATAATATCAATCGTATCATAACAACAAACACCGATAATTGGAGAGAAAAAATTATTTTGGAAATCGATGAAAATAATATCTCAAAAATATCTGTTATCTGCGATATAAACGCATACGAGCTGGTTCCTGCTGATTCTATCTGGTATTATACCGATGAGAAAAGTAATCTAAGAGTAAGCCTCGATAATAAAACGCTTCGTGCAATTCTTTCTGCACTTTCTAAACTTTCAGTTACAGGTTTTGTTGATAACAAATATGAAGTTTATAAAGAAAAACTCATTTCTCCTGATCTGGAGATTGGAATTGAATTGTTTGATGGTTCGACACATTATTTGCGAATTGCCATAGATAAAGATCCTAAATATGTCCTGCAATTTGATAATAAAACCGATTATTTATATTCAGTTTATAATAATTGGGTTGAAAAATTTACAAAAGATGCAATGGATTTTAAATAAATTTTTGCAAGTATTCAAATAAGTATAAATCAAATTTAGCTCGTTCAATATGAACGAGCTTTTATTTGGGAAACTAAGACTAATAAATTAACTCATAACCTAATTGAGAATTCAAAATCATTAAGTTCAAGTCATTAAAAATAATTTGACATCATGTATCCAAAATCTTAAATTTGATTTTTTCCTTTAAGAAAATTATTGGAAAGAAGAGAATAAGTTTTTTTGGGGTTCTATGAATATTTTAAATTTTGGAGATTGTATAAAAAACGGTAATTACAAACTGCACTCCAACTTTAAAAGCGTTCATAATTATACAAATGATAAAGAAATTGTTTCTCTTGTTTCTACTGAAATCGGCAGGGGACCCAATAATATTGTTTTGAATAATTTCCCTCAGCAGACGGAACAAACTCTAACCATCGCCAAATCCACACTTTCCATCGGGAATACAGCCATTCATATTGCTCCGGCAGAACCACAAATTAAACCGGATTTATATATAAACAACATATCCGATTTGTTATCCCGAATTGAAATATTGTCAGATAATATCTCAGATAAAATGCTTCCAAAAAGTCTGGGATTCTTATTATTCCCCGATAATGAAATATTCTTCAAAACCACTTTTGAGAAAGCATTTCTTGCTCACGTAAAACAAACAATTCAAAATATTTCTTTAGAAAATCTTCCAGAAATTGCCAAAAAGATGAAAGGTGTTGGATTCGGTCTAACTCCCAGCGGAGACGATTTTAATTGCGGAATTTTGTATGCGCTGAATTATCTTAATGAAATTGATAACAGAGATTTTTCTGAAGTAATTGAAAATTGCTACTTTGAATCTATCGGTAATAATTTGATCTCAAACACCTTCCTGAAATTCGCCTATTTAAACCACTATTATGAAAATTTTTATGAACTATTAAAAACATTAAAAGAAAATAATGAAATATCACATTATGCAGAAAAGATAATCAATTCCGGTCACACATCCGGTTCTGATATGTTAACGGGATTTATTCTGACAATTAAAGGAGTTCTGAATGATAAAAAGTTTAATTAAAAAAGGTGAGTATTTTGATTCCGTGAGTCTGATGATCGTGGGAAAAAATGTCGCTCAAATGGATGATGTTATAGATGCAACTGTTGTGATGGCAACTCGGGAAAATAAATCGATTCTCAAAACTGCCGGACTCTATCTAAACGAATTTGAAAAATACGATGATACGGATCTATTGATCGTGATTAAATCTGATAATGAAGATAAATTTGATGAGATATTTGAAAATGTGGACATCTTATTAAAAGAGATCCGAAATAAGAAAGATGATCACGGAACTTTCACTCCCAAAAGTCTGGATGGTGCGCTTCAAATTCAACCGGATTCAAATCTTGCACTCATCTCTTTAGCTGGAAGATATGCCGGAAATGAAGCGATGAAAGCTTTGAAAAAAGGTTTGAACGTAATGCTCTTTTCCGATAATGTTCCGCTGGAAACAGAGATAGAATTAAAGAAATATGCGCTTGCGAATGATCTGCTGGTGATGGGACCAGACTGTGGAACAGCAATTATCAACGGTGTTCCTTTAGCATTTTCTAATGCTGTAAATAAAGGGAATATTGGCATTATTGCAGCTTCCGGAACTGGTTTACAAGAAGTCAGTTCCATTATTTCGGAAGAAGGTTTTGGTATTTCTCAAGCAATTGGAACCGGCGGACGTGATATAAAAGAAGAGGTTGGCGGAATGATGTTCATATCTTCTTTGGAAGCTCTGAGAGATGACGAAAATACCAAAGTGATAGTTCTCGTTTCCAAGCCTCCTCATCCTACAGTTCTTAAAAAAATAAATGCTAAACTCAAAGAAATCTCTAAACCGGTTGTCAGTATTTTCCTCGGTGCAGATAAATATTTAATTGAAGAAAGCGGTGCATTTGCAGCCGAAACATTAGAAGAAGCTGCTCTCTTGGCTTGTGCAATTTCAGGAAATTTTGAAACTTCTAAAGTAAGCAAATTCCTTGAAGAAAGAAGATCAGATTATAAGGTGATCGTTGATAATGAAGTGAAGAAAATATCTTCGGACAGAAAATATATCCGCGGATTGTTCAGCGGTGGAACTCTTTGTGATGAAGCTCAGATCATTCTAAAAAAGGATATTGAAAATATTTTCAGCAATAGATCCGGCGATGAAAAATATGCATTAAAAGATTCCTGGCTGAGCAAAGAACATACATTGGTCGATCTCGGTGAAGATGAATTTACAGTTGGCCGTCTGCATCCAATGATGGATTTTGATCTGAGAAATAAGCGAATTATTCAGGAAGCAAAAGATAAAGAAACCGCCATAATTTTATTTGATCTTGTGCTGGGATATGGTGCCAACGCCGATCCCATTAACGAAATTCTTCCAATAATAAAAGAGGCAAAAAGAATTGCTAAAGGCATCTCCTTCATCTGCTCTGTAACCGGAACCGAGCAAGATCCTCAAAACAAAAGTAAGGTAATTGAGATATTAGAAAAAAATGATATTCTCGTTATGCCTTCAAATGCTGCTGCTGCAGAAATTGTTAACTTGATAATAAGAGAGATTAAATGAATTTCATCGAATTGAATATTTTTTGTCATCCTGATCCCGAAAGCTTTCGGGACACGTTGTTCTTTGGAAGGATCTCTGCATATAATGAGACTTGTCCGCTGTGGTGGATTCTTCGTGAGAAATTTCTTCCAAGATTTCCTCAGAAAGACAGAATTTTTTCATTATTGGAAGATCACAAAAAATTAAATAAATAGAGGAGGAAATATGGGATTTAAGAAGTTATTCGGTAAGAAGGTGGAAGTTGTTAATATCGGTCTGGATACTTTTAAAGATGATCTTGGAAAACAGGGAGAAAAAGTTACCAATGTAGAATGGACTCCGCCTGCTAACCTTGATAAAAATATCTTGAGGATATTACAAGAAAACAAAGCAATAATTGAGACTGCCAACGAAAAAGCATTGGAGATAATTTTAAATGGAAAACCATTTCTCGTTGGTCTCGATATAGCCGGAAATGTAATTCCCGGAATGAAGGAAAATCTTCTTCTTCATTCAGGTCCTCCGCTAACCTGGGATAGAATGTGCGGTCCGATGAAAGGTGCGATGATCGGTGCAATGATCTATGAAGGAAAAGCTAAAGATTTTGCCGAAGCGGAAAAGTTGGGAGCTTCCGGTCAGTTTGAGTTTTCACCTTGTCATGAGCATAATACGGTTGGTCCGATGGCTGGAGTTGTTTCTGCCTCGATGCCGGTTTTTGTTCTTAAGAATGAAGAATACGGCAATTTTGCTTACTGCACACTTAATGAAGGTTTAGGAAAAGTTCTTCGTTACGGAGCTTATGATCAGCAGACTATTGAAAAACTGAAATGGATGGAAAAGGAACTTTATCCAACTCTGAAGAACGCTGTAGAATTCATCGGGAAAATTGACTTGAAAAACATAATCGCACAAGCATTGCATATGGGAGATGAAGTTCACAATCGTAACCGAGCCGGAACATCTCTTTTTTACAGAACAATAGCTCCGGCAATTGTGCAGACTTGCAAAAAACCTGAAGTTACAGCAAAAGTCCTCGATTTCATTAATGGGAACGATCACTTCTTCCTGAATCTTTCCATGCCGGCTGCTAAGGTAACTCTGGATGCTGCCAGAAACATAAAAAATAGCAGTATCGTAGTGGCGATGACCAGAAATGGAACCGATTTTGGTTTGCAGCTCGCCGGGACAGGAAATTCATGGTTTGTTGGAAAGGCACTTGTTCCCGATGCTCTCTATTTCCCCGGATTTACAAAAGATGATGCCAACCCCGATATTGGAGATAGTTCCATTACAGAAACAGCAGGTCTGGGGGGATTTGCCATCGCAGCATCTCCTGCTATCGTACAGTTTGTGGGCGGTTCAGCCTCCGATGCTATAAATTATACAATGACAATGTATGAGATCACATTCGGTGAAAATAATATATATCAGATCCCGTATTTGAATTTCCGTGGAACACCAACCGGAATCGATGTAACAAAGGTTGCGGAAAAGGGAATTCTTCCATTCATCGATACAGGAGTTGCACATAAAGATCCGGGTATCGGACAAGTTGGAGCAGGTGTATTAAGTGCACCGATGGAACCGTTTATAAAAGCAGCAACCGGTTTAGCAAAGCAATTAAGTATAAAGTAGTGTAACATAAATTATGAAAGATTATGAAAAGTTGGAAAACCTTCGGAACGGTTTTATACCTTCCGAATGGTTGAAAAATCAGCAAACCTTCATCCGACATGATCTCGATGACTTAACACAAAATCTTCCGGCTTCATATATTACGCCGTGACAGGTCGGCTTGTGCCAAGTCTTAGAAAAAGTAATTCGAGATTCCAATCTCGAAATTGTAAAATATCTCAACATTGGAATGTTGAGTTACAAGAAAAAACAGATATAAAATTAGCTGACTTTCCGAAGCTTCTCACAAAGGGATACTTACATTTAAGATTCGGAAAGTTTTAGCTTATTCGTAACCTTCCGAATCTTAATAAGAAAGGGCGAAAGAAAGCTTCGGAAGGTAAATAAAAGGAGATTATTATGAAACCACAAGAATTTTTAGAGTTTATGGACAGTGTAAAAGTTTATGACCTTACACAAAGATTGAGTATTCACACACCACCATGGCCAAGTTATATGCCGCTGCAAATTCAGTATTTTAAAAGATTAGCAGGTGCTCATATGGGACAGGGTGCAAATGGACAGATCATAAAAAGCAGTAATCATGTTGGAACTCATATCGATGGTCAAATTCACTTCTTTGCGAGTGGAAAAACTATCGGAGAAGTGCCGATCAATGATTGGATCGGGCAAGGCGTGGTTGTAGATATTTCTGATGAAGTCTCAGATTATTCACTTTATACACCCGAAATGCTGATGAGCAAAGTGGAAATTAAAAAAGGCGATATACTCATCATCAATACCGGCTATCACAAATATAGCTGGGATCAACCTGAGTCTGATGAAGTCCGCTATTTCGTGAAACATCCCGGACCAAGCCCGGAATTTCATCAATGGGCATTGGATATGAAGATCAAATGGATTGGTGTGGATTGCGGCAGTGCAGATCATCCGATGAATACGATCATTCGTGACTGGCATCCAAGACCTTTCAAAGAAGCTGAGAAGAAATTGGTTGAGAATTATGGCAAAACCTGGGATGAAATGTTCCCATTAGAAGAATTTTATCAGGTCATGCATTTAAATCTTTTCCCAAAAGGATTACTTCACGCAGAAAATTTGGGCGGCGAGATCAACAAAGTTAATAACAAACGTGTTTGGATAGGATTGTTCCCTCTGCGCGGAATTGAATTGGAATCTTCCATGTGCCGAATAATCGCCATGGAAGCGTGATGAAAATATAGAATATCTCTGCATAAATTTCTGTAGAGGTTCTCTTGTTTTAAAAGAATATTTGCACAAAATAAAAAGGAGTTATTATGGCTATATTAAACGACTTTGAATACCATAAGCCAAAAGATATTAACGAAACCTTTATCCTGCTTTCAGAATACAAGAATAAGGCGACAATTTTGGCTGGAGGAACCGATCTGATAGTTCACCTGAAAGAAGGAATAACAAAACCGGAAGTGGTTATCGATATTAAAGGAATTACCGAACTAAATAAAATTGATATTTCTGAAGATACCATTTTTATTGGAGCCGGCATTACTTTCACAGAAATTATTGAATCACTTGAGCTTAAAGAAAAGTTACCAATTTTATGGGAATCAAGTATAAAGGTTGCTTCGGTAGGAATAAGAAATCGGGCAACATTAGTTGGCAATATCTGTTCAGCAGTTCCCAGCCTTGATTCTGCGCCGGCACTGCTTGTGTATGATGCAGAAGTAGTTGTTCAGAATAAAACCGGTAAAAGAACTATTTCTATTCATGACTGGTTTATCGGACCTAAAAAAACAATTTTAAATCCTGATGAGCTTGTATTGGGAATTAATATTCCAATTGTAAAACACGCAGGAGTTTATGAAAAATTGGGACGTTATAAAGGTGAGGATCTGGCTCAAGCTGGAATTGGCATTTTTGTTGATGAAACAAAGAATTACAGATTTGCCTATTGTGCAGTAGGTCCCGTTCCAAAGCGAATGAAAAAACTGGAAGATTTTCTGCAAGGCAGAGAAATTTCGGATAAATTACTCGAAGAAGCTTCCCAGCTTATTCCTGATGAAATATCTCCAATTTCAGATATCCGCTCCTCGGCTGAATATAGAATTCATATGATGAAGATCATGTTCAAGCGCGGTTTACAGAAATCCGTTGCGATCTTGAAAGGTGGTAAATCATGAAAAAGATAACATTAACATTAAATGGCGAATTGCGAAGTGTTTATGTGGAACCGGAAGAAATTTTGCTTGATGTTCTGCGCGAAAAACTTGGCGTGAAAAGTCCAAAATGCGGTTGTGACCGTGGAGATTGCGGAGCATGTGCAGTACTTTTAAATGGTAAAAGTGTAAGAAGCTGTTTGGTTCTGGCAATTGAAACCGATGGGCAGAAAATTGTTACAGTTGAGGGAATTTCCAAAGACGGTCTTACCAAAGTTCAAAACACCATGCTCGATAAAAATGCTTTCCAATGCGGCTTTTGTGCACCGGGCATGATAATATCGACCACAGAATTATTAGAAAAAAATCCTCATCCGAATTTAGAAGAGATCAAAGAAGCTCTTTCGGGGAATTTATGCCGGTGTACCGGCTATCTGCCGATTCTGGAATCAGTACAGGAAGCAACTGAGGAGGTTGACCATGAATGATCTAAAATATGTTGGAAAACCATCAGTTCGAATCGACGGTAAAGAAAAAATATCGGGAGTAACCCGTTATACAGATGATCTGGAATTCGGGCCAAATCTTCATTTTGCTGCAATTGTAGAAAGCACAGAAGCTCATGCAAAAATATTAAGTATCGATACAACCGAAGCTGAAAACTTTCCCGGTGTGGTCAGCATTTTTACAGGAAAAGATTTCCCATATAAATTCGGTTTATACATGAAGGATAGATACATTTTTGCTATGGATACAGTTCATTACGTGGGACAGCAAATTGCAGCAGTAGTTGCAAGAGATATTAAGACAGCCCAGAGAGCAGCAAAACTTGTAAAAGTAGAATACGGGCCATTACCGGCAATCTTCGATCAAATGGAAGCATTTAAAGAAGATGCACTTCTTATTCATCCCGATCTTGGCGAATATCCACATGTTCCATGGTTTTTTCCACAAGCAAAAACCAATATTGCTCACTGGCGTAAAACCAGGCGTGGTGATGTGACAAAAGGATTTGAAGAAGCAGATTATATTCTGGAAGACACTTATACTGTTCCCCGCTATGCGCATTGCCCGTTGGAAACTCATGTTGCATTTGGATTATGTGATCTTTCCGGCAGGCTGACTATATGGGCTTCATCTCAATCACCTCATACACAGAGAAACTTATTCGCCGAATCTCTTGCACCACTCGGATTTACCCATAAGGATATTCGGGTGATTGCACCACCAATTGGAGGTGGATTTGGTGGGAAAGCAGGTGTTTCAATGGAAATTCTGGCAGCAGCAATTGCCACCAAAGTAAGAGGGAATCCTGTAAAAGTAATCTGGTCTCGCGAGCAAGAATTCTATAACACTTCCCAAAGATTGGGTGTAATTGCTAAGTTGAAGATCGGTGTGAAAAATGATGGGACATTCACGGCAATCGATCACAGACTTTACTGGGATACAGGCGCTTCTGCAGAATACGGAGCAAATGTTGTTAATGCAGTTGGACTTTCTGCGATCGGTCCTTACCGTTTCCATAATATTTCGATCGATTCAGTTTGTCTTTATACCAATCTTCCACCTTGCGGAGCTTATCGTGGATTTGGTTATTCCGAGTTTATGTTCGGTTTGGAATCACACATAAATCGAATAGCCGATCATCTAAATATTGATGCTGTAAAGATAAGAAAGATAAATGCAATAAAGGAAAACGATACTTTAGCTTATGGAGTTCCTATGAATCCAAACGGGCTTCTGGAGTGTATTGATAAAGTTGCAAAAGAGATAGAATGGGGAAAAGAGGTAAAATCTGATGATCCGAATACAAAAATTGGGAAAGGTTTCTCTCTTATTTGGAAAGCTCCCGCCATGCCGCCCAATGCTTCGTCCGCAGCATTCCTGAAATTCAGTGAAGACGGCAGCATAAATATTCTGGTTTCCGGAATGGATATGGGACAGGGCTATCTCACTGTAATGGCTCAAATTGCCGCTGAAATTCTAACAGTTCCAATTACTAAAATTCGTACTGAAAATCCCGATACTGATAGAAATCCTTACGAATGGCAGACAGTAGCATCTCACGTAACTTGGTCTTGTGGAAACGCAGTTCGGAAAGCTGCAATCGATGCCCGAAACCAAATATTTGATGTAGTTTCCAGAACTCTCTATCTGCCAAAAGATATGCTGTATCTCGAAGATGAGAAAGTAAGATGTAAAACAAAGCCAAGTTTTGAACTGCCGTTAAAAGATTTTGTGATCAACGGAATAATGGCGGAAGACAGCACTTTCAAAGGTGGTCCAATCATGGGACATGGAATTTTCATGCCGGAATTTACTTCTGCCAACAGCGATCCAGAAACAAGTCAGGGTGGTCATCCAAACGTTCACTACACAGTTGGTGCTGCTGCTGTCACATTGGAAGTAGATAAAGATACCGGTGAAATGCATGTGAAAAAAGTTGTGGAAGCTATCGATGTGGGAAAAGCTATCAACCCGTCTCTGGTAAATGGACAGATCACAGGCGGTCTGTTGCAAGGACTTTCTACAGTGCTATATGAAGATATGCGATTTGATGATAAAGGGAAAATGCTTAATCCGAATTTTACAGATTATAAAATTCCTACAGCAAAAGATGTGCCCGATGAGATCGTACCGATAATTGTCGAAGTTCCTCAACCCGATGGTCCTTTCGGTGCTCGTGGAGTTGGTGAACACACAATGATCCCGGCTGCTCCCATGATTGCAAATGCTGTGAATGATGCTCTTGGGATCAGGATCAAATCTATGCCTATCACAAAAGAAAAAGTTGCATTGGCAAACTTGAAGAAAGAGGAGAAATAAATGCCTAAACCATTAGAAGGAATTAAAGTTCTTGATCTTACCCGTGTTCTTGCAGGTCCTTTTTGTACAATGGTATTAAGTGATCTGGGAGCTGAAGTTGTTAAGGTGGAAATACCAAAATTTGGTGATGATGCCAGGCATTTCGGTCCTTTTAAAAACAAACAAAGCCTGTATTTTCTGAGTTTGAATAGAGCAAAGAAAAGCATAACTTTGAATCTTAAAACATTAGAAGGAAAGACAATCCTGAAAGATCTGATCAAAGATTTTGATGTTCTGGTAGAAAACTATCGACCTGGCACTATGGAGAAATTGGATTTGGGATATGATGTACTTAAGGAAATCAATCCTAAACTTATCTATGCTGCCTCTTCCGGTTTTGGTCATTTCGGACCTGATTCCAAAAAACCGGCTTATGACCTTCTTGCTCAGGCAAGAGGTGGAATAATGAGCATTACCGGCTGGCCTGATACTCCTCCTACAAGAGTCGGTATGTCCACCGGTGACATAACAGCTTCGTTATTCACGGCAATCGGGATAAGTTCCGCTCTTTATCAAAGAGAAAAAACAGGGCAAGGGCAAAAAATAGATGTAGCCATGCTGGATTGTCAGGTTGCAATATTGGAAAATGCTCTGGCTCGTTATCAGACGGAAGGCATATCGCCCACACCGCTCGGTAACCGTCATCCCACGGTAAGTCCATTCCAGGCATTCATGGCTAAAGATGACTACTTTGTACTTCCTATTGGGAATGATAATCTCTGGGTTAAATTCTGTAATGCTGTTGGTAAAAATGAATGGGGCACAGATAGAAAATTTGTTACAAATGCAGTTAGAAATGAAAATCTGGAAATTCTAACCCCTTTGCTTGAAGAACTATTTTTAACTAAAAATGCTTCCGAGTGGATTGAACTAATCGAGGAATACGGCGTTCCTTGCGGTCCAATAAATACAATAGAAAAAGTAATGAATGACGAGCAAATACATGCCAGGAATATGATCGTGGAAGTGAATGATGACCGAGCCGGTTCTATCAAAATTGCCGGCAACCCTATCAAGATGACATCGATTCCAGAAGAGAAAAAACGCGGATATGTACCAAAACTTGGTGAGAATACAAAAGAAGTGCTTGGAAAGTATCTGGGTTTCGATGAGAAAAAGATAAAACAATTGAAAGAAGATGGTGTGATCTAAATGAAGTTTATTTCGGAATGTTCTTTGTCCAAAATAATTTCTCAAATACAAAACAAAGAACTTTCTCCTGAAAAATTGATCGATGAACTATGTGATAAACTGGAAAAATGGGATTCTATGATAAAAGCATTTCTGCCGGAAACTAACCGACGGGAACGTTTACAGCAAGATTTAAAGAAGCTTTATCACAAGTTTCCTGAACCGCAAGATCGACCTATTCTGTTTGGAATTCCTGTTGGAGTCAAAGACATTTTTCATGTCGATGGTTTTGAGACAAAAGCAGGTTCAAGGCTGCCGTCAGAAATTCTTCAAAGTAAAGAAGCTGAAGTTGTTTCCAGACTAAAACAAGCAGGTGCCTTGATTATGGGAAAAACCGTAACCACCGAATTTGCTTATTTCTATCCCGGAGCAACCTGCAATCCGCATAATTTTGATCATACACCGGGCGGATCGAGCAGTGGCTCAGCAGCAGCAATTGCAGCCGGATTCTGCCCCTTAACGTTAGGAACTCAAACTATCGGTTCAATCTCTCGCCCTGCTGCTTTTTGTGGAATAACAGGTTTCAAACCAAGTTTCGGCAGGATTTCTACGTATGGAGTTATTCCATTTTCACACTCTGTTGATCATATCGGTTTTTTTACTCAAGATATGGAAGGAAGCGAAATCATCGCTTCAATTCTTTGCGATAATTGGAATAATGATCTTCCCAAAATTGAGGAAAAACCTGTGTTAGGAATTCCTGAAGGTAAATATCTTTCTCAAGCATCATCGGAAATTCTCTCTGCCTTTTTTGAAACTGTTGAGAAGTTGAAGCAAAAAGGTTTTACCATTAAATCAGTTCCTGCTTTTAATAATATCGATAAGATCAATGATAAATATAAGTTGATGAATGCAGCAGAATTTTCAGAAGTTCATAAAAACTGGTTTAAAAAATATAAAAGCGATTATCACCAAGCTTCTATCGATCTAATTGAAAAAGGGAAAAGTGTTCCAAAAGAAGTTTTGAATAATGCAATAAAAGGCAGAATACAGCTTCGAGAAGAGTTGGAACAATTGCAGAAGGAAAATAGGATTGATCTCTGGATTTCTCCTTCCGCTGTTACAACTGCTCCCTGCGGCTTAGATTCTACCGGAGATTCGGCAATGAATTTGCCTTGGACTTATGCAGGTGTTCCAACAATATCTATCCTATTTGGACTATCCGGTGAGCTGCCTTATGGTATTCAATTTGCTGCCAATTATTATCAAGATGAAACTTTATTTAAATTAATAAAGAGAGTTGTATGAACGAAAATTTAATATCGAAAGCCAAATCTTTCGCTGGAAAATTGAGAGGGAATAAGTTCCAAAAATGTTTTTTTGCTTGCCAAAGGATTATGCTTAATCTCTTTTTGCGAGAGTTGATGTGTTAATTTAGTAATTTTGGTACTAATGGATAATTATTCATTAGATTGATGTGCAAAAAAAAATGTAAGGAGTTTCTATGAAAGATCTTAACGGCAAAAATTTTGTTCTTGGTTTTCAACACATGTTCGTAATGTTTGGTGCTACTGTTCTAGTCCCATTAATTACAGGGTTGGATGTGGGAGTAACACTTTTCGCAGCAGGTATTGGTACGCTTCTATTCCATGTCCTCACAAAATTTCAGGTACCTGTATTCTTAGGTTCATCTTTTGCTTTTATACCTGGTATAATCGCTGTTGCAACAGCTGAAGGTGGTTCATTACCGGAAGCATTAGGTGGAATTGTAATCGCTGGTCTATTATATGTTGTTGTGGCTATTATTTTTAAATTTATTAATGTGCGAATATTACATAAGATCCTGCCGCCATTTGTTACGGGTCCGATAATTATTCTTATCGGTTTGATCCTTGCACCGGTTGCTATCAATAATGCTAACGGAACTTATGCAGCTGGTATTGTAGAAAAAATAGGTGTAAATGGTTGCTGGCTTGTTGCATTATTTACATTTGCAGTTGCAGTTTTCGTTAGAGTCTTCTTTGAGAAAAAAGGAGCAAAATTATTATCTATGCTTCCGGTTCTTATTGCCCTCATTGCCGGATACATATTTGCAATTATCCTTGGAATAGTAGATTTTACAGCTGTAAAAGAAGCTGCCTGGTTTGGTCTGCCTAAATTCTCTTTACCTATATTTTCTACACGCTCAATGTCAATAATTGTGCCGATAGCAATTGTTACTATTGTAGAACACTTTGGCGATGTTCTCGCTATCGGAAATGTTGTTGGAAAAGACTTTATTAAAGAACCCGGTATCCATAGAACATTATTGGGTGACGGACTTGCCACATCTCTTTCCGCTATGATCGGTGGTCCTGCCAATACAACATACAGCGAAAATACCGGTGCTGTTGCTCTTACAGGAGTTTTCAATCCTGTTGTTATGAGGATTGCTGCTGTGTGCGCTATTGTACTCTCTTTTGTACCTAAATTCACCTCGATAATTGGTACTATCCCTGGTCCTGTTATTGGTGGAATTTCTATACTTCTATTCGGTATGATCTCATCTATCGGTATTAAAAATATGGTTGATAATAAAGTAGATTTCACTAATGCAAAGATCCTTATGATCACTGCTGCTATGCTTGTTCTGGGATTAGGTGGAGCTGAATTTGCTATTGGAAACTTCCATTTAGTTGGTTTAGGTCTTGCCGCTGTAGTCGGTATTCTTCTTAATCTTATTTTAAATTTCAAAGAGATTAAATAGAAATAAGCCGAATAAAATTACTAATTTGTAAAATCACAAAAGCCATTTCTGCAAAAGCGGAAATGGCTTTTTTCTTAATATGGTGGGCCCAAGAGGAATCGAATGAGCCTATGGCTCACAAGCTTTACCAGCCTCCGGCTGGCTCTGACCGTCTTCAAACTTATCAAGCCAAGCTCTACCAACTCCACTTTTGAGATATTTTTCATATTGTCTGGCAATGTTATAATCTGGAAATTCCTTTGTGTAAATTAGTTTGAACTCACCAATAACCTGGCTTCCTTTTGATGATTTCCGTTTATGTTCTGCTAACCTTCGTTCAAGATCATTTGTTATACCAACATATCTCTTTGTGCCCTTCAAAACATAAACAGTTATCAAAATCATCTCCTTGAAATAAAAATGCCATCCTGCTACCGCAAGATGGCTTATATGGTTTACCAAGGCGTAGTCCCAATTAATTTGGGACGAAGACTGGTGGGCCCAAGAGGAATCGAACCTCTGACCGTCCGGTTATGAGCCGGAAGCTCTACCAACTGAGCTATAGGCCCCACTTATTATTTTTAAGACTGTAAAAACAAATTTACCCAATTTTATGTCAAGAATTTCTTAGAGTGCAAATTATTTCACATTAAAGTTCTCTATGAACTTTTCCAGAACATGACTTCTGGTCGGATGGCGTAATTTACGCAGGGCTTTATCTTCGATCTGACGAATTCTTTCACGTGTTACACTAAAGATATTTCCAACCTCTTCCAGAGTTCTGTGATATCCGTCATCAATTCCAAAACGTAGTCTGATAACTCTTTCCTCGCGTGAAGTAAGCGTTCTCAGAACATCATCAACCTGCTTTTTAAGAAGGGTTCGTTCAGCCATTCTCTCCGGAGAGATCGTAGATTTATCTTCAATGAAATCACCCAACAAACTATCCTCATCTTCATGACCAATTGGATTGTCCAATGAAACAGGTTCTTTGGTTATTGCCAGAATACTTTTTATTTTTTCAATCGGAAGGTCAAGTTCTGCTGCAATTTCTTCTGGATGTGGTTCCCTTCCAAGTTTCTGCAGTAATTTCCTGCTTGCTCTTTTAACTTTGTTGATAGATTCGATCATGTGAACCGGGATTCTGATAGTTCTAGCCTGATCAGCGATTGCCCGCGTTATTGCCTGTCTTATCCACCATGTGGCATAAGTACTGAACTTGAAACCCTTACGATAATCATATTTTTCAACCGCACGCATAAGTCCGGTATTACCTTCCTGAATTAGATCAAGAAAATCCAAACCACGATTATTATAACGCTTGGCAATACTGACAACCAGACGAACATTGGCTTCGATCATATCGTTCTTGGATCTTTCTTTCATCTTTTCACCACGTTCGATCTCATCCAGAAGATCAACCATTTCTTCAGCAGTCATACGTGTTTCAAGTTCCACACGGCGTATCTTTCTTCTGGCATTTTTTATCTTGCGTAATGTTTCTACAAATACATCAGGTTCTACTTTGGTTTCTTCAAAAACAAGTTTATAATCTTCTTCAGATTTATTGGCTTTTCTACCGTAAGTACAAATTTCGTCTAAAGAATACTTTCTGATCTTAGAAAGATGAGTAATACTTTTTTGACTGTCTTTGATCCTGTCAACAAGGCTGCGAATACGATAAACCATTCTTTTTAGGAGTTTTTCATTGTATTTTAAATTACTGAAAATTTTGATAAGTTGAATTCTCTGTTTATCGATCACCTCCTGATCTATAAGGTTATCATCTTCATCAATATCACTGCAATCTATCATCTCACCGATTTTTTCAAAAATTGCTTTAGTTTCCCTGATAACTTGTTCAAATTCATTTACCATGTTGGCTTCTTGAGATTTATCCATCCATGTCCCATATTCAATTTTAAATATTTGATCGATTTTAACCCTTTTCTCACGATAACGATGTATAAAATTTTCCATCTCACGAAGAGTACTGCCGCTTTTAAAAATATTCTTATTAATATGCTGCTGTCCGCTCTCGATCTTCTTAGCGATCCTTACTTCTCCCTCTCTATCCAGAAGAGGAACACGCCCCATTTCTCCAAGATACATTCTTACCGGATCATCATAGTATTTCCGGTTGCGAAACTTTTTTGTTGCTCTTGTTTTCTTTAAGGAAATTTTCTTTTTTGTAACTTTCTTCTGAGTTTCATCAATAAGTTCGATCCCATTTTCTACAAGATCAGAAATAATCTGCTCGATCTTATCCAGGAAGATTGGATTATTTGGCAGAACTGCATTGATCTGCTTGAAAGTAAGAAGATCATTATTTTTTCTACCGATTTGAATCAGTTTCTTAATACACTCATTATAACTAAGCATTTAGTCTCCTTAGTACAAAGTTTTTCTAACAACTTTTTTATTTATTTTTAATAATTCTTTTTTTGTTTCATTTTTCTTTGCATGAAGTTCCATATTTGCCGGATCATTAAGTATCTTCGCATTTATTATTCTCAGGTCTATATGAAATTTTCTGGTTTTAAGCGTAATGATAGTATCATCAATAGCTTGTGTGGGAGGATCCAACATAGAAAGTTCTATGATCAAATTTCTAATATCTTCATCTTCTATCTTGCTTATTAAAGCAGGAATATTATCCATATCTTCTATATGCTCCGACATTATTTTATAAATTTCCCTATACTTTTCAGTTAAAAAGTAACTCGAATCTATCTCTTGCGCAACTTTTTTATATAATGATTGATTATTAATAATAAGTAATATTATATCTCGTTCTTCTGTAAATTGTTCAATCTTTGGGACTTCTGCTTCTCCGGTCTCTTTTTTAAATGATCTTCTTTTTTTTCTTATCTTGGAAGATACGGCATGTTTGGATAATTCAAATGTTTCTGCAATATCCTGAACTAAGAGTTCTCTGGCAACTTCATCTTCTATTTCATTAAGAATATCAAACAGAACAGAAAGTTTACCTTTTTTATCAACACCGATAACTTCATCATCTTTCAGGAACTCAGCAAGTGGTTTTGCATTATCGATCAACTCTTGCATTTTCTCTGCACCATTATTCCTGATATAACTGTCAGGGTCTTCTGTCTTTGGCAATCCAATAATTTTTACATTACACCCTTTATCCAATATCTTTCCCGCTGCGCGAACAGCAGCTTTCCTGCCTGAACCATCTCCGTCGTACAACATATAAATATTTTCTGTGAATCTGCTTAAAATTCTAATTTGAGAATCGGTTAGTGATGTACCGAGAGAAGCTACACAATTTTTATAACCATTTTCATAAAGTCTTAAAAAGTCGGTATATCCTTCACATATCAATGCAAAGTCTTTTTTGGATATTGTATATTTGGTATCGAAAAGTCCATAGAGTTCATTTCCCTTTGTGTAAATATCTGTTGTCGGTGAATTAACATATTTTCCACCCGTCTGACTTTCGTGTAGTTTTCTTCCGCCAAATGCAACTACTTTACCGGCAGATGAATGGATCGGGAACATTATTCTTTCACGAAACAGATCATTATTCTTGGAAGTAAATAAACCTGTAGTTGCAAGAATTTTTTCATTTATATCATTCTTAAGTAGATAATTACGTAATCCACCATAAGAATTCAGCGCAAATCCTAATTTGAATTTTTTTATCGTTTCGTTTTTAATATCTCTTTCTGCGAGATATTCCAATGCACCGCTTCCATGCTCTATTAAATTTTTATGGAAGTATCCCGTTGTAAGTTCATAGATCTTGTAGATCAGCTCACGCTTAGAATCTTTACCCTTGCTCTGTATTGTTTGTGTTATTGTAATACCGGCACGATCAGCAAGTTTTTTCAAAGTTTCGGGAAATGATATTTTTTCGAATTCCTGCACAAAAGTAATTACATTTCCGCCTTTTCCACAACCGAAGCATTTAAAGATCTGTTTTTTGGGACTTACTACAAAAGATGCAGTTTTTTCGTCATGGAACGGACATCGAGCTTTGAAGTTACTGCCTGTTTTCTTAAGAGAAATATAACTGCCAATAACATCAACAATGTCATTTCTTTCAATAATTTCATCGATAAGATACTGATCCATTATTTCTCTCCTATTCCCTGATCTTAATTACAGTTACACCACTTCCACCAGCTTCCGGCGGAGGTGAATAAAATTCTTCTGTATTCTTATTTGTCCGAAGATAATTTCTTACTTTTGTGCGCAGTGCTCCTGTTCCTTTTCCGTGCACAATTCGTATCATGGGAAGTCCGCTTACAACGGCGTTATCAATGAAAGTTTCAATTTCCGGTAATGCTTCTTCGAATCGATATCCAAGGATCTTCAGTTCCATTTTCGCATCTTTTTCAGGAACGCTGATATGTTTCTTTGCATTTGATCTTTTTGTTTTTTCTCCCGTAATAATATAGAGCCGATCGGTAGTTGTATTGAAAAATAACCCGTCCAGATCAACCTTTATATTCTTTCCTGAAATCTCGATTATTTCACCTTCCATCTCCATCTCTTTAACCCAGATTTTCATTCCGATCTTTGGATTTCTTACAGGTTTATGTGAAATTTCGGAGAGCTTTTCCTCTTCCTTGCTCAGATCACGATTAAGCTGCGTTACTTTTTTCAATGATCTTTCAAGTTTATCTTTTTTCTCTTTCTTATTGAATTGCTTTATATCTTTAATTTCCATGTTCAGTTCTTTCTGCATGGAAGTAAGGAATTCACGGGCGTCCCGCAAAGATTTTTTCTTGATCTCTTTTTTATCTTTTTCCAGTGTTTCTATCTGAGTTTGACGTTCAGAGATCTTCTGATTTAATAATGCAGTTTTCAATTCAAATTGATATAACTGACGTGAAAGAGATTTTTTCTCTTCCGACATTTTCTTTATTAATTCGGTTAGTTCCACATTTTGATTACCGGTTAGTTTTTTTGCCCTTTCAATAAGATCTTTTTTCAAACCGAGTCTGGATGCAACTTCAATAGCAAAACTATTTCCGGGTAAACCAAGTTTGAATTTATAGGTTGGTACGTGTCTATCAGGATCAAATTGCATTGCTGCATTTATGCAGTTTTCATGCTTTTCTGCAAAAACCTTTAGTGATGTATAATGTGTGCTGATAACACCTACCGCATCTTTTTTTGCCAGTTCTTCCAAAATAGCCTGAGCCAAAGCAGAACCCTGTTCAGGATCTGTTGCAGCACCAATTTCATCGATAAGTACAAGTATTTTGGAATCAGTATTTTCTGTCATTTCTTTGATATTTTTAATATGAGAAGAAAATGTACTTAAAGCATTTTCAAGCGACTGACTATCTCCAATATCAGCGAAAACAGAATCGAATGAGCCAATAATGCTGGAAGAATCTGCCGAAATCGGTAAACCGGATTTTGCCATTAATGTAAGCAATCCCACAGTTTTTAAGGTAACAGTTTTCCCGCCGGTATTCGGACCCGAAACCAACAACAGATTATAATCATATCCAAGTTCCAGATCAAATGGGATCACATCTTCAAATTTATCAAAAGTAAGTATAAGAAGTGGGTGTCTGGCATTTTTTAATTTAATTTGTGAATTCTTTGACAGTACCGGTTTCTCTGCTTTAAGTCTATTTGCGAACCGGGCAGAAGCAAAGAAGAAATCCAGCTCCTGAAGATATTTTATTTCTTTCAATAATTCACTTTTATGCTCCATGATCATTGAAGTATATTCTTTGAATATTCGAAAGATCTCCTGCTTTTCTTCGCTGGATACAAGTTCGAGTTCATTATTCAATCCAACGATCTCTTGAGGTTCCATATAAATTGAAGATTTGCTTGAAGACCGCCCGTGCACGATCCCCGAAACAAATGGCGATGCTCCATCTTTGATTGGAATTACATATCTGCCATCACGTTGAGTAACAATACTATCGTGCATTAATTTGCTTGCAGAAAGTGATTCGACCTTTTTATTAAGTGTGGAAACCAAGTTTTTTCTTACTTTTTTCTTTTTTCTTCGAATCGATGCAAGAGCAGATGAGGCATTATCCTTAACATCACCGTCATTTTCGAATATCTGGTTAAACCGGATCTCGATATCTTCAAGTAGAATTATTCTATTAATGAATTTCAAATATTCAGGATGGTCTTTCAATTCTTCAGTGCTTTTTGATATCTGATTTGCAGTTGCAACATTAAAAAATATTTGTTGGAACTCCTCAAAGTTATAGGTTTGATGCTTTTGTTTTGAGATGAGGTCTTCTATATTGGAAATATTTTCAAAATTATGCGAGATACTTTTTCTTAATAAAATTTGTATTTCCGAGGTAAGCTCAAGTTTATGGGTAATGTCTGCGATCCTACTCATTGGCTGCAAATCTAAAGCCATTTCACTTCCAAGTTTGGAATGACATTCCTGCGCAAGGAAATCTTTGATCTTATTATATTCGAGCTGATTATGTGAATTCATCTATTCGGCTATCTTGTCCTTGATCTGCTTCTCAAGTTCTTCTGTTTTGTCATTAATATCCTTTTCTATACTATGCACTTTCTCTTTTATTCCAGGATATTTCAACTCAATTTTATCGGTAATGTTACGGATATTCATTGCTATTTTAGAAGAAGAAGTATAATCACGGATCTGTTCTTCAAAAGGCAACAGGTTTAACAGCAGTAGAATAATTGCAATTATCAATGCTCCATTAAATACACCAAAGAATGCTCCCAACAATCTATCCAACCACTTCAAATGAAGAAATTCGATAATCATATCTAAGATTTTAATAGTCAGTTTGGCGATTAATATTATTGTCAGAGTAATTAGAATATAGGAAAGTACTATCGCTGCTATCTCACTGAAGCCCAACTTTGCTATAAGCATACCTTTAATAATATGCCCGGATTTGGCAATTAATAAGACAATTACACATAAGCTAAAAAGGCTAATAATACTTCTAATAAAACCTTTCTTAAGCCCGTGAATTAACAGAACCATAAGAAAGATACCGAGAATAATATCTAAAATATTCATTTTCCATCCTTTGTTTAATATCAAACAGTTTTCAGAGAAAAAGGGGAGATAAGAAATCTCCCCACAAACAATTTGAATTTTATTGATTACAAATCAGCTTTGCAATTCTCTTCTAACAATTGCGCTTAAGCTTTTTCCATCTACATTACTGCCGAGTTTCTCTTTGAGATATTTCATTACATTTCCCATATCCCGCATAGATTCGGCATTAAGATGAACAATAGCTTCACTGACTTCTTTTTCTAATTCAACTTCAGAGAGTTCTTCCGGTAAATAATTTTTAATGATCTCTATCTCTCTATTCTCGATCTCTGCAAGTTCAGGGCGTCCACCTTGTAAATAAAGTTCAGCCGCTTGCTGACGCTGCTTTACCTGAACTTTAAATACAGAAATAATCTCTTCGTCAGAAAGCTCTTTCTTTTGTTCCAACTTCTTGTATTGAGCTGCAGATTTCAAAGCACGAAGAACTTTAAGCATATCTTTGTCCTTCTCTTGCATTGCTTTTTTTAGATCAATATTAATTCGTGTGAGCATATCTTTATGAAAAACGTCTCTGTTTTCTAAGACGCTTCATAGCCTTTCTTATTTGATCGTTCTTCTCTTTTTTGCGAACTACACTTGGCTTTTCATAATATTTATTCTTCTTAACATCAGATAAAAGACCAGCTCTCTCGCAAGACTTTTTGAATCTTCTTAGGAGTACCTGAAAAGACTCACCACTTTTAGCAACAACTTTTGGCAAAGAAATCACCCCCTTTTTATTTATGTGAAATTCAAAATTCTGAGTATCACCTATCCTGTCAAGCCTAAATATATTGATATTAATAATTTATATATACAGTTTCAGGATAGCCCGTACTGCCTGTTATTCAAGGCTTTTAAGAAGCACTTTTTAATGATTTAATTTATTGATTTCCAAAAAAAAGCTTGAATAAATATCACAGTTTTTAGTTATTGCACAAACTAAAAAAAATATATGAAATATATTTGGAGGAAGTATAATGTTACAAGAACTTAGAAGACACGGGTCGTGGATAGTAATTGTGATTGCTGCTGTGTTTATTCTCTCAATGGCAATTGGCGGTATTAGCAGTATTTTCATTAAAAAACCATTTGTAGGGATTATCGCAGGTGAGAAGATCTATCCGAATGATTTTAGCGAATATTTACAAAATGCATATGCAAATTATGCACAGCAAAATCCTGATAAGGAAATCGATGAACAAACTGCAAAACAACTTAATGACCAAACTTGGAATCAGCTTGTTCAACAAGTTCTATTTGATAAAGCTATAAAAAAACGTCATCTTAAAATTACTGAAGATAATGTTATTGAAGAATTGAAAAATCCGCCGGAAGATGTTACAGCCATTCCTCAATTCCAAACTGATGGTAAATTTGATTATGCAAAATATGAAACTCTCCTTATGGAAAATCCTGAATTTGCTAACTGGCTGGAAAGTCGTATTAGAGGAACTCTCCCATATCAAAAACTTTATGATGATGTGAAATCTGAAGTTACGGTTACAATTGAAGAAGTTGAGCAACGATACATCGACGACAACAATCTTGCTGATGCGGATGTAATATTCTTTAATGCGAATAAGATCGAAGAAGTTGAAGTAACTGACGAAGATCTACAACAATATTACGAAGATAATAAAGAAGATTACAAAAAAGATCCTGCCAGAAAACTTAAATATGTATTCGTAAATCTTATGCCAAGTGAAGCTGATAAACAAATTGTGAAAACAAAAGCTGATTCGATCTATAACCTTGCAGTAAACGATGGAAATTTTGCCGAACTTGCCAAAAAATATTCCGAAGGACCTTCCGCACCAAAAGGTGGAGATCTGGGTTATTTTACTAAAGGAAGAATGGTTCCTGCTTTTGAAGAAGCAGCACTCAAACTAAAAAAGGGTGAAATCAGTAAACCTGTTGAAACCAGATTTGGCTGGCATATAATTAAACTTTATGATAAGAGAATAGAAGACGGTAAAAAAGAGATGAGGGCAAGCCATATTCTTCTTAAAGTAGAAGCTTCTGACGCTACAAAAGAGAACCTGGAAGTTCTGGCATACGACCTTTATGAAAAAGCAAAAATATCAGGTTTGGAAAAAGCTGCTGAAGAACTTGCTTATGAGATCAAAGAAACCAAAGATATATATGAATCTTCAGATTATATCGGCGGTATCGGCAAGAATAAAGAACTTCATGAATTTGCTTTTAACAACAAAGTAGGAAAACTCCACGATCCGGTCATGAAAGAAGATGGGAACTATCTTCTCTGCGAAATCTCGTTTAGCATTGGTGAGCATTATCAAGAATTTGAAGATATTAAACTTACTATAGAAAGCAAAGTAAAAAAAGAGAAGAAAAAAGAAATTGCCTACACAAATGCAATTGATTTTGCTAAAAAATATGATACGACAGAATATATGAAAAATGCTGAAGTAGAAGGATATGAAATTATTGAAGCATTGAATGTAAAAATTGATAACACCTTTAAAATAATTGGAAAAGATGAAGTTCTAAATGAAGCTATCCTCGCCAAAACAGCAGGAGAATACACTGATGTGATCAAGGGCGACAAAGCTTCCTATATTGCTCTAATAATAGTTCGTACTCAGCCGGATATGGATAAATTTGAAAAAGATCAAGATAAATTAATGGAAGAAGCTCAAACTAAAGCTGAAGATAATCACTTGAATGAATGGTTTGAAAATTTGAATGAAGATGCTGAAATTATTGATAATAGAAGTGAATTCTATAATTAGAATTTTCTAAAATTATTAAAAGATATTAAAAGCGGGTTTTACTACCCGCTTTTTTTTTCAACAGGGAGAAAGCTTGAATTTAAGTTCGCCTTATCTGACTTGATTTAAGTTTTCTAATCCGAAGATAACGATCAACTTAACTCAAGACTATCATCTTAAGTCAAGTTTCCTTTTTTATTTATCCAATTTAAAACTGTGCGGTAATAATTCCGTTATGCTTGTTTCAAACTCATCAGTTAAGGAAACTATCGTGATCTTAAGGTTGGATGAAAATTCTGAGATAACCTGACGACAGGCACCACAGGGATAAAATAATTCTTCGGTATTAGAAAAGATCACAAGCTCCGCAAAATTTGTTTCACCTCCGGAAACAGCCTTGAAGATTGCTGTTCTCTCTGCACAATTTGTTAAGCCGTAAGATGAATTTTCAATGTTGCAGCCTGTAAATATTTTCCCTGATTTTGTGAGTAATGCTGCGCCAACTTGAAATCCGGAATACGGAACATAGGCATTTTTTGAAACTTTCTTCGCAGCTTCTATTAATTTCTGTTTCATAGTTTTCTCCTTGTTCTACTATCAAAACCAATTATTCAGTGCAGTATTGTAAAGAGATTTTTATAAAAAGGAAATAAAATAATAACAAATATTTTGACATTTAAACCCAATATTTAATTAAACCTTAATATTCTGTAGAGAGAAAAAATTATGAAAAGTATATTTAAACCCAGAATTAAAATATGTTGTATCGGCAACATAACAGAAGCAAAAATTGCCATAAAGATGGGTGCATCAGCAATAGGTCTTGTATCGGAAATGCCGAGTGGACCGGGTGTGATATCAATGGATAATATCAAGCTGATTGCTGCAGTTGTTCCTCCACCAATTGCTACATTTTTATTAACTTCTAAACAAGATGTAAATGAAATAATTAAACAACACAATTATTGCCGTACAAATACAATCCAGATCTGTGATGATTTAATGATCGGTACACACAGAGATTTGAAAGAAGCTTTACCAGGGATAGCAATTGTTCAGGTCATTCATGTAAGAGATAAAGAAAGCATTGGGGAAGCATTGGCAATTCAAAATGATGTGGATGCAATTCTTTTAGATTCGGGAAATCAATCTCAACAGGTAAAAGAATTGGGTGGAACTGGAAAAACTCACAACTGGGAAGTAAGCTGTAAAATTAGAGAAAAACTGAATATTCCAATTTTTCTTGCAGGCGGGATAAAGCCAAATAACATAGCTCAGGCAATAGATCAAGTTCATCCTTTCGGGATAGATCTTTGCAGTGGTGTGAGAACTAATGGTAAACTTGATGAGATAAAATTACAGCAATTATTCAATAATATAAAACGAGGTTAAATATGAAATACATCGGAGCACATGTAAGTTCTGCCGGTGGTGTGGAAAACGCACCACTGAATGCTAAAGCGATCGGGGCAAAAGCATTTGCCCTTTTTACAAAAAATCAGAGACAGTGGTTTTCTAAACCGCTTACAGAAGATAACATTAAGCTATTCAGAGAAAATTGCCGGAAAGAGAGATTTCTTTCTGAACACATTTTACCTCACGATAGTTATCTCATAAATCTTGGACATCCCGAAAGTGAAAAACTTATCAAATCACAAAAAGCATTTTTAGATGAACTAAAACGTTGTGAACAACTCGGGCTTAAATATTTGAATTTCCATCCCGGAACTCATCTTGGACAATATTCAGTAGATGAGTGTTTAAAAACCATTTCAGATTCCATTAATCGGGCACTTTCCGAAACTGATTATGTTACCGCCGTTATCGAAAATACTGCCGGGCAGGGCAATAATGTCGGATACAAATTTGAACACTTAGCTCAGATAATTGATAATGTCAAAGATAAATTCAGGATTGGTGTTTGCATCGATACCTGTCATGCTTATACATCCGGTTATGATCTGCGAAATGAAGAAGCTTTTTATAACACTTTTCAGCAATTTGAAAAACTAATAGGATTCCAATATTTAAAAGGAATGCATATTAATGACAGCAAGAAAGAATTGGGAACTCGGGTTGACAGACATGAAAATATCGGAAAAGGATTTATTGGATTGGACGCATTTAGGATCTTGATGAATGATAGCAGATTCGATGATATTCCCTTAATTTTAGAAACTCCAAATTCTGAGATATGGGCAGATGAAATTATGCTGCTGTATAGTTTGGAAAAAGTTTCGTCACTCTGAGGAGTCTTCTTGCTGATCTTGTAACGAAGAGTCGAGGGAAAATTAAGTAATATATTTTGTTAGAGTTATTCTTCCTATGGAGAACAACGCCTGCCCCGCTGAATAGCTTGGGGTGAGAGATTCCAGCCAAAGGCTGGTAAACGTCCAGTCTCCTCCAACTAAAGTTGGATACGCCCCGGCGGACAGAATGACGATATTATTATTGGTTTTATGCTTTTAGTCAGTGTAAGTCTGCCTGCCTTGCCGAAGTTTTACGAAGGCAGGTGGAAATCTATTCAAATATAGCTTCTACGAATTCATTCACATCGAAATCACGCAGATCGTTGTAGGTCTCTCCCACTCCGATAAGTTTAACTGGGGATCTTATAGATTTCCAATTCCCGATTTATCATTAGAAATATAATACGTTTTTTTTTAGTGTTTTTTGCCATCTCGCCCGTTCTCCGTAGCAAAGCTACTTCAAAGGCTGAAAGCCTGTCGAGATTTATACGCTTATGGTGTAGATCTCGGTTATTTCAACAACAAACATTTCTTACCGGCAATCGCTTTGCCATCAATTTTTAATTGATACATATAGATCCCTGAAGATACAGGTTTATTGTTTTCATCTGTTCCATCCCACACCACAGAATGCTGACCTGCTGAAAGCTGATTGGCTGAATTGCTGACAAGCTGTTTCACCTTCTGCCCTTTAATATTAAAGATTTCTAAACTCACAAAATCGGAATTTTGTGTTACTGAAAAAGAAATTGTTGTTGATGGATTGAACGGATTGGGATAATTTTCTATTTTTGTGCAATGAGTAACGGTGACTTCATGAGTAGAAACTAAATCAATAATATCAGCTCTAAAGATAGAGTGATTTGTACACATAAGAATTTCATTTGTTTCTGGTATTATAGAAATTGAAGTGGGTACTGTATCTTCAGGAAGATCAACAAGCTCTACAAAATTCCAAGTCATCCCATAATCTTCGGAAACCATCAAATTTTCATCTTGAGTTCCCCCATTATCTATTGGAATGATTAAAGCGATCAACACATTTTCCGAAGATGGATCAATCGATAAATCGATAAAATAATAATTCTCTTGCAATTCTTCCGTACATATTGTCCAATCTATAAAATCACTCGTTCGGTAGATATTGGTAAAATATGGCTCAGTGGTTTCTTGTGAAATTACATAAAAATATTCTAAACTATCATATTGAAAATTATAAAGAGTAGATGAAGGGAATTGGTAAACATTCTCCCAAGTGAGCCCATAATCATGACTTGCTAAGATACCTTGTCCACGACTACAAGCATAGTGAGTATTATCATGTTCTATTACATTTACAAAGGCAATATCTGATAATGAGTTCGTATAATCCATTGACAATACTTTTTCCCAGCTAATCCCTTGATCACTGGATTGATATAAATATGTACTTGCAGGTTGCCAATTCTCATGAACATAACCGGATATCAAAATTACATCTGAGGATAGGATGAAAATATTTTCCATAAGCAATCTGTCTTCCTCGGCAATACCATCGCAGGAGAAAAGCCAATTTTCTCCCGAATCATAAGATAAATAAACACCTTCCCTAGTTCTTGTAGTAACCCAGAATTCTTGATCGTAGGATGATTGAGCAATATCGAGAAAAACACAAGCAGAATCCTTACGGGTCCAACTATAACCATAATCATCTGAAAAATATGCATAGTCGTTTTCTGCAATGATCCTGTTATTGAAATTTTGATTAATTTTTGTTTTTGAAATGTGTAGATCAAATATATTGTCCGGGACTAAATTGTTCCAGGAATTATCCTCCTCAATAATGAATAATCCATTGCACTTACTTGAGAAGAAGAGTGAGTTATCATAATGTATAATCCTAAAACCTGTATTGTACAAAGAAAAGCCATTACCTACCTGTTGCCAGGTTTGATTACCTTCTAATAATTTATAAACTCCACCATTAATTTGCGAGCTAATACCTCGACTTGCAGTTATAATTATTTCTTCATTCCAATATTCTACATCGCTAATTATATCGAATTGGTAATTATAATTTAAATTCTGCCAACTCTCACCTGCATCATAGGTTATAAATATATTATTATCAGGTTCAATTTCAGTCGCACCTGCCAAAATAAAAGTAGAATCATTTACAATCGTACTGCATAAAGGCCAAAATAAAAAATCAGTATACAAAGTATTGGGACATTGAACCCAGTTTATTCCAAAATCATAGCTTATATTGATTACATCCGAGCTAGGTATTATCAGTAATTCTGAATCTTGGGATGGTTCTATACGCAAACCTGGAAAAACGTGCCCTTCCTGCCAGGAATCTCCTCCATCTTCACTTCGATACCATGAATTCCAACCGTTTTTTAGACACAGGATTTCTGAATTAATTCTACTAATAGCGATATCTTGCATATACAAAATATTAAATACCCCATTATCTGCATAAGACCAGGTTTCTCCTCCATCATAGGAGCGCAATAGTCTGTTTTCCCTGCAAAGATATATTTTATTATCAAAAGCATCAATAGAGACTATTTTCTTATCCTGTTCAGGAGTATCAATAGCTGTCCATTCGTTGGTATCTACATTAATTTTATATAGATTTCCCGCATCGGAAACAGTATAGACAGTACCAATGGTACTGTCTATACTAAAGATTTCTGTACTTGATATTCCATTTGGTCCTGTCTGTACAAAACAAAACAGTATAAATGGAGTATTAAAAAGTATGAATATTAGTTTTTTCATTTTTGGCTCCAATAATTAAATAAATTCAAATTGATCAATACAATCTCGTTCCCAAGACAAACTTATGAACGAGTAAAAAAACCTTGAAAGTGCTAACTTCAAAGAATTCTTGAAAGAAGCCATACCAGAGACAGATAAACCTTTTCAAGGTTTTTGTTATTTACTCAAATATAGCTTCTACAAATTCATTCACATCGAAATCACGTAAATCGTTGTAGGTCTCTCCCACTCCGATAAGTTTCACTGGAATATCAAGTTGATGTTTTATGCCGATTATGATCCCGCCTTTTGCTGTTCCATCTAATTTTGTAAGAACCAACCCCGACAGTTCAGTAGCCTTATTGAATAATTCCGCCTGTGTAATGGCATTCTGTCCGGTAGTTGCATCCACAACGAGCAATGTTTCATGCGGAGCATCGGGTAATATTTTTTTAATAGTTCTTCTTATCTTGGAAAGCTCGTTCATCAAATTGACTTTTGTGTGCTGTCTGCCGGCAGTATCGATAAGCACAACATCATAATTCTTATTTACCGCTTTCATCATTCCGTCATACACAACAGAAGATGGATCACTTCCTTCCTGCTGTCTCATAATATCGGCACCTGTTCTATCTGCCCAGATAGCTAACTGATCTATCGCAGCAGCCCGGAATGTATCTCCTGCAATCATGAGTACGCTCTTCCCATTATTGGTAAAACGTTTTGCCAGTTTTGCGATAGTTGTGGTTTTACCTACTCCATTTACGCCGGTAAAAAGGACAACAAACGGTTTTACATTTTTATATTGCAGATGATCCGTCTCTCTGCCGTAATCTTTTAAGAGTAATTCACGGATTATCTCTTCGAGATGTTTTTGAATATCATCTGCTGCTGTTATCTGCTGAAGTCTGATCTCTTCTTTTAAACTATCGATTATATCACAGCTTGCTTGCACTCCAATATCAGCCTGAAGCAGCATCTCTTCCAGATCATTCATAAGTTCATCATCAACTTTACCACGCAGATGAATGATCTCTGCCAGCTTCCCGAGTAAACCATTTTTTGTTTTTGCGAGTTTAGCTTTTAAACTTTCCGGTTTTACATCGATCTGAATGTTTGCAGTTTTCTTCTTATTTATTACAACTACGATGATTATTGCACAAATTATAATAAATAACACTGAAGCAATATAAATGATTAGATTTGTATCCATAATTAAAACCCCTAATTAATTGAAACCCTGTAATAAAAAAGGCAGACACCTAAAATGCCTGCCGGTTTTATATTTGTGTCATGTCATGAATGTGTTAACGTATTTGATTTTTTATTTGATCAAATACATATATCCAAACTTAACTGACATTAGTGGTTACTTTTTTTCTTTTTGTTCTGCATTTTGAGCATTGAAAAACGTAGTTATCCGGGCTTTTCTTCTCGAAGCGGTTCTTTTATGAATTACGTGATTCTTAGCAGCTTTATCCAATCTGGAATATACTTCTTGTAAGAGCTGTTCCTTCTCTTCAATAGAAATATCACTCTTCATTTTCTTGGCAAGGGTATTAATCGTCATTTTTACATAATGATTACGAGCTGAACGTTTCTTCTCTTGTCTAAGCCTTTTTTCGCATGATACATGATTCGGCATTTATTCCTCCATCTTTATAATTTTCGGAGTCAGAAAAAGTTAGCGGTATTTTCTGTCAAAATATTTATTATAATTTTTTACCAGGAATCCCTTATTGCATTTGATCATATTTCATTTTGAAATCTTTAATACCATCGAAAACAGAATCAATAAGTTTTTCCTGATACGAACTATTTATCAATTTTTTCTCTTCCTCTTTATTAGAAAGGAAACCGAATTCGATAAGCACAGCCGGCATGAATGCGCCACGCAGCACATAAAAGTTTGCCTGCTTAACACCGCGATCATAACCTTCTGTATCATTTACAAGCGCAATTTGAAGATTTGCCCCCAGATTATAACTCTCTTCCAAATGCTCGCTCTGAGCCATATCAGCTAATATAAAGGCAAGATCATCATATTTTTTCACAGCTTCCTTACCGCCTTCATATTCGTACACAACCCGATTTTCCATTGCTTCCACTGCTCTGGCTTCATCTGTTTTGGCAGTAGAAAGATAATAAACTTCAATTCCATTAATTTTGGAATTGCGGTGTGCATTGCAATGAAGTGAGATAAATAGATCCGCATTGTTTTCATTGGCAAATTTCGTCCGCTGCTGAAGAGATACGAATTCATCTTTATCGCGAGATAGAAGAACAATTACATCTAATTGCTGCTCTAATTTTTTCTTTAATTTTAAGGCAATATCCAACACAACTTCTTTTTCAAAATGTTTTTTGGAATACCCTATAGCGCCCGGGTCTTTCCCGCCATGTCCGGGATCAAGTACGATCCTTTTAATAGAATTATCTATCGGAGCTTTTGCTATCAGTTTATTCGTTTTCCAAGACATCCTGCTGCTGAAAATCTGCGGCAGAATATCTGTAAGAAATATAACAGGTAAAAAATATTTTCCATCCTGCTGAATAATCTCATGTGTCATATTAAAATAATCTGATCCGTACTGCAAAAATGAGGAATCCATTAAAAAGATCAATTGCTCACCGTAAATATTCACATTTAATCTTTGATCCAAAAGATCATCGGAAATATTGGCTTTAAAAGTTTTATTCAATTCATAAACATTAAAATATTCGATGCCGGCAATATCGATAGTTTTGATGACTTCCGGAGTTAGAGAGGATTTATATTCCACCGTGATATCCGCACCGGCAAAACTAATAATAACCAATAAAATAAATACAAATGACTTTTTCAATGATCCTCCTCGTATTATCCTCTGAGATCAATTCTGCGGAAATATTTTAATATCCTATCGAAATGCGGTGGATATTTTAAACCGGATTTACATATCCGCAAATATTCAAGATAGCTTAAAATGGACGCTGTCCAGAACATAACAATAGAAATAATAAATACAACTTTTACTCCAAAATATTTTAAAACAAAATATCCAATAAACGGAACGATCAGCGCTCTCAATCCGGTTAGCGTAACGTGAACACTCTGATACATCGAAACATCGTCATCCCCGGCAAAACAGATGGAACTGATACTCCATGAAATAATAATAGCCGACATGCCGATTCCAAAAATGAGATAGGCAAAATATACAACATAATATTCTATTCCTGACCCAATCAGAAAACTGGAGATCAATAGAAATACAGGATAGCATCCTAAAGTAAAGAAGGCAAGGAACGTGAAGAATGACGGGTTTTTCTTATCATGGATCCTGCCGGCAATTGGAGCCAAAAGTAGAATTCCAAGTTGAGAGATTACTCCCTTTGCCATAAAAGTCTGCGAATAATCCATTTTAAGATACTCTACCAAGAATTTGGGAATAGCGGGAAGTATGATCATGAAGCCAATTCCGTAAATGAAGAAGTTCCTTTGGAAGATAGCGAATTCCCTGTTCTTCCTCAAAATATCCACAGTTCTCTTTATCGGTGTTACGAATATCTGCTTAAGTTGCAATTTAGCTGCATCGTATTTTTTGTTCTCTATTTTTATCATTGCCATCAGCAAGGAACTTATACAACCCATTAACCCTGCAACGGAGAATATATAACGGAACCAATCTTCATTTATATCCATCAATTTTCCGGCAGAAAAGCTGAATATAATTGCAACCAGCGTAACCAGACTTACTGTATATCCAAATAAAACACCCCTGTTTTCTGTAGATATATTGTTCTGGTATATCGAGTTTTGCGCCGGACTTAAGAGCGAGTTGAAAGAAAATACAAAGATCATGATGATCAAATAGGAATAATAGCTGTGAGTCCATAACATAAATATCAGAACGAGTCTGCCGATAAATGCGGTAAAAACAAAAAATTTGGAAATGCTTTTGGAATGCTCAAGCGCTTTTCCCCACCAGATCGAGAACAAATTCGACAAAGGCCACAACATCACCAATATCGTGATCTGCCAGTCTAAAGCAAGCAACGCCTTTTTAGCAACGACATCTTGGATGTTGAACGTACCGAAAACAAAGCCGTTGAAAAAAGATGCCAGCATCAAAAGTAAGAATGTTCTCTTCTCAATGTGTCCTAATTTCATTTCTAATTCCCAATATAATAATCGTTTGCAAATTCTTTAAGCTAACCTTTTTTGTCCACTTTTTAAATATTTTCTAATTGACATATAAGTAGAGTTTTATCAAATTCGGTTTTGATTTTAATAATTAACTTGAAACATTAGAATTTTGGAGAGAAAATTTGAGGTTTATACAAAAGATTTTAGGACATAAAAATTTAAATGATAGTCAAAATAAAGAGAAAAATGAAAGTTAATCTAAATGGAATATACGCGACATTTGTCGTATATAACACCAAATCAGGGGGTGTTCGCGACAAAATTGACGGGGACACACACATTACACACAAAATAAAAAGAATAAGGGAGTAATAAATTGATGGAAATGATTACTAATAATTATGAGTGGATTTTTAGTGGAATTGGTGTTGCTATTATAGGATTAATAATTAAGCTTCTTGTTGGAAAACGAAAGTCTAATGAAAAAAACAAAACATCTAACAAAATTTCAAATAACAACACACAAACAACAACTATTAATGTTAATCCAAATGAAAACCTAATGTCAGGGAATAGTGAATTTAATCTTCAGGATTTAAAAAATAAAACTCATATTCTATTTATAGATGATGATGAGCGTTTTAAGGTTGTTGATATTCTAAAAAAGAATGATTGGTTACATACTTCAAGTGTAACTGACATTAAAAATTTAGATAGTGGACTTGTCCAATCTACGCACATATTTTTTATTGATATACTTGGAGTAGGGAAAGAATTAGAATTCCGCGATGAGGGTTTGGGGCTTGTTGAATCAATTAAAGATAAATATCCAGAAAAAAAAGTAGTAATCTATTCTGCTCAATCAGAAGGTGAAAGGTTTCATAAAGCATTTAGAATTGCTGATGATTTTCTTTCAAAAGATGCAGAACCTTATGAATTTCAATCACTAACTGAATCACTTTCTGCGAATTATTGGAAAATAAAAAAATGATTTATAGAATAATATCTAAGTCTAACATAATAATTACAGATAACTCAAAAAAAATCTGTTATAAATGCATACAAAATTCACTGAGTTCAAATAGAACTTTTAAATTAAAATGTCCAGATTCCAAACGATTATGTAGAAATGGTCATTATTCCTTTGAAGATTCGTTAATATTTCTTTGTTCAGATTCAAAAAAGGATGTAAATAGTAAGAGGATTTTAAAATCTAAAGCTTTTGCTTTTTTTTCTGTCTTGATGAATCTCAAAGAAATTAAACAAGATGAGAATGAAAAAGCTAATGATAAAACACGTCGTTTATTGCATAATCTCACCGAAATAAACGCACTAAACGTACAAGAAATCTTTAATTTTATTCCTCAAAATATCTTATCTGAAAATATGAATGATCAGTTTGAAATAATCGAAAATAAAATAAAATGTAATTCCTTTCAAGCATCAAAATTGTTTCTCAGACTCACAAAAAATAATCTTGCAATGAAAATAGAATTTAGAGTTTTTAAGATCTTACAAGATGATTATTCAAAGAGACTTAATTTTCGTTTACATCAATTGAATAAAGTTATTTTAAATGTTATGCATCCATTTTTCACGGATTTTACGGATGAAGATGTTCATATCAATGTTGAAAGTAACACAATAAAAGCATATTTAGATTACGAAACTTTTAGTGTTGCAGTCTTTCTTATTGCAGAAAATGCAAAAAAGTATGTTGCTCCACATACAACAATTGATGTAGAATTCAAAGTAGTTGAATCAGATGCTCACATTGTTTTTGATATGATCAGTACGAAAATATTAGATAATGAGAAAGATAAATTATGTGATGATGGCTTCTGTGGTGAATTTCCATTAAAATATGGATTATCTGGCAATGGTATTGGTATGTACAGGATGCGGAAACTATTAGCATTTAATTCTGCATATATTTGTATTATAAACAATGTAGTAGCTAATAAATCAATAACTGAAAATGGTTTTGAATATGAAAATAATCAGTTTAAAATTATCTTAAAGGATTATAAGAAGAAAAACAAAAAACATATTCTTCGAAATTAATTGTAAAATATTGTGTGTAACATAAGCACCTGCGGTAGGGCTGGTTGGTTTGCTTTCAGCTTGAATCTTACGATTCAAACTTTGACTGGTTTGCCTTGGGCGGATTTTTCCGTATCCGCAGCGTGCTCCAAACATTAAACAACATTCCGCTTCGCTCCATGTTGTTTAATGCCGGCGTGCCACTAAAAAGAGATGAGCAACCGCATCGAACCGGAACGTCGGTTAACATCGCGTCCACGGGGATGTGCAAATCAGCAACCCTTGACTTTGATTTGCTCATCTCTTATCAGATTAGCTTGAACTTAGAATTATGAGCAAGCTCAAATTCCAAACTCAATCCAATCTGACGTGGCACGCCGGCATTACAGGCAATAAAAAAGAGGAGTGAATAATGAAGTTTAGAAATTTAGTTTTCCTAATGATAATAATGCTCATATCATCTCAAAGTTATGCTGTTTTTCATAAGATTTCAGAATTATCATTGTATTATTTTACATCTTGGATAGAAATTGATAACAATTTAGCAATTATAGGAACCGATGAACAACCCACAAACAATGTTGTATTCTTTGTAGATATCACAAATCCTGAGGATCCTTTTATTCTTGAAGAATTGTACAATTTTCATCAAGTCAATAATATTGCTATTAAAGATTCAGTAGCATATATTAGTGATAATGATGGATTAAAATTAATCAATTATAATGATTTAACCAACATTACGATAAATACTTATTTTTCCAACGATGAAGTCTATTACGTAAATATTTATGAAGATCAAGCAGTTTTTGTTCATTCTAATGGATTCGAAATAATTGATGTTTTCAATGCAACTTCTCCTGTACAAATAGTATCTAACCCAACAGATTATTATATAGAACGTGCTGAGATCATTGAGGATTTCTTGTATTTGATGGTTGAAAATGGGATAAAAATTTTTGATATTAACCAAATCAATGATCCTGTTTTAATAGGTGAATATATAGATAATTTTTATAATTTAGACTCTTTTTCAGTACATAATGAAAAAATCTACATCGCTGATTGGACAGGTATAACTGCAATCAATATTAGCGATCCAACGAATCCAAGTTTGATTTCTATGAATCCCAATTTTTTGCTACCTCAAAATATATCTATTCATGATGGTATTCTTTATCTATGTGATTTTTTGTATGGATTCTCAATGTTTGATATTCAGAACATAAATGATCCAATATTAATTAATACATATTCCACCCCCAGAGAAGCAATTCATTATGCTACTCAAGATGATATTCTATATCTAATAGATTGGAGTTATGGATTACAGGTCGTTAATATGGATGAAAGTGCCAATCCTTACGAAGTCAATCGCTATTTTGATGAGTTCTCTTATGTTGAAGGATTAGAATTTACTGATGATTATATTTATTATGCTGATATGAGGGATGGTCTTGGTATTTATGAAAGAGTTAATCCCGAAGAACCATTATATCTTACAGGTAACGAAATGGGAACAAGTATAATTTATGATAATAATATAGTATATTTATCATATCGTACAGGTTCAAATTTTTCTGTAGGAATAAAGATTTACGATGTAAGTATTCCTGAATCTCCAGAATTACTAAATACTATTATTACTGATAATTATCAAACTAAAAAAATTGGAAATTACCTGATTTTTAGAAATGGTATTTATTCGATTAAAATCTTAGATATTTCCAATCCAAACAATCCTACATATATTACTTCACTAATTAATGATCATCAAATAGTTAGTTATCAAATAAAGGATGATCTACTTTTTGCTAACATTCATGATTCATATAATAATGTTAATGGAATTGAGATTTATGACATTAGCGATATTAGCAATCCGGAATCAATTAGTTTCGTAGATATTGAATATGATTTTTTTGAATTAAAAGCTTTTCAAGATGTTCTTTATGCTGGTTATTATAATTTGAGTTGGTATGGTTCAAGCAGTGGTTATTTCATCATTGATGTTTCTGATCCTTATAATCCATCTGTAATAAATGAATTTTATGTACACTCTCTGGGAAATGATCGAGGTGTTGGATTTGGTTCAATTACCTGCAATTTGACGGGGAATAACTTGGTTGTAGCAGATAATCGGAGTAATAGAATTTTAACCTATGATGCTTCCGATATAACGAATCCAATTCTTCAAGATGAATTCAGATGGAATTTACAAACATCATCAATCAAATTTGATGGTGAAAACCTAATTCTGAATAATTGGGTGAATGGAATCACGGAATTAGATTGGAACCAATTTTTATCAGTTAATGAGGATGTTATTATTGCAAAAGAAATATTACTTACTAATTATCCCAATCCATTTAATCCAACCACAACAATTTCATTCTCAATTCCTGTAGAGAGTGAAGTTGAACTTTCTGTTTACAATATTAAAGGTCAGAAAGTGAAAACTGTTTCTAAGAACATTTTTAAAACAGGTTATCATTCTGTAATCTGGAATGGTGATGATGAATCAGGAAAAGCTGTTAGTTCTGGCGTCTATCTGTACAAGTTAAGTGTGACCGGGGAAAGTGAAATTATCAAAAAATGTATGCTATTGAAATGAGATTTTTGCCTGTAACAAACAGCTCCACAGCCAATCAAGAAGAAAAGCAAGAAGAGCGTGGCAGCTGCCATCCATTAAACAACATTCCGCTTCGCTCCATGTTGTTTAATGGCGGCGTGCCACTAAAAAATATGGAGAAGAAATATTGATTAAATTAACAGAAAAACAAATTGAGGAAATTGCCGATTTTCTTGATTGTGGATTGATATGTTTATACAATAAAAAAACAAAAGAATTAATAACGATTACTGAATTTGACGATTATCCTAATTCTGACGAAGTAAACTGGGATGATCTTATTGAATTTGAAAATTTGAATTCAGATGATTCTTTTCAATTGATGGTTAATTTTGTTGAGCAATTAGATAATAGCTTATTAAAAGAAAAACTTATTTATGTTCTAAATGGATCAAAGCCATTTAAAAATTTCAAATTACAAATTGATAATTCAGAAGAATATCGACAAAAATGGTTTGATTATAAAAATAAAAAATATATTAATTATGTAAAATCACAGATAGAAACAATAAATGATAATGAGAACTCTGAGTTACATATTGAAGACGATATTGATTTCGAAGACTGTGAAGACGAAATATATTTCTACGATCGAGAAGATTGGTCGGGGTTATTAAACCTACAAAAAACAAGAGCTGAAAAAAATCCAACTGATTTACATCGGCAAGAAGGTTATGCAATTGCTCTTAACTTGAATCAAAAATATGATGAAACACTAAAATTATTAAAACCGTTAAATCGTAAGTATCATAGTTTTGGCATTAATGAAATAATGGAAGCATTATTGGGTTTGAACAAAACAGAAAAAGATTTTAATTGGGTAAAGAGACCAAGGATTTTGAAACTTGATGAAAAGACTCTTAAATTATGCGTAAAATACCTAAAAGGTAAAAGAAAACCGAGATCAGTTTTAAATATCTGTAATTATTTAGATTTGAATTCCGATTTTTCATATTTCGATGAAAAAGCTTTAGCAAATTATTTATCTAAATATACAAACATATTTGATTTAATAGAAGATTCTTCAGAATTATTT
>JAUVLU010000086.1 GCA_030600585.1 Candidatus Cloacimonadota bacterium
GAATAAAATCCGGTTGCATCAGGATTTGTAGATTCTATTCCGGCAGTTACAACAACTTCTTCAACGTTTCCTGCGCCACCTTCCAAAGTAACAATTCCTTCTATCCAGCCAGATCCTTCCGGGCAATTTCCGATGATTATCCCGCTGGGATTTGCATTTACTGGAATTGTTTCAACAACAGTGCCAGTGCTGATCTCTATTACTGAGATACTATTTCCACCACCATTTGTAACATAAGCATATTCTTCATCATAAGTAAAAGCGATCGCTTTGGGCCAGGAACCAACAGCAATAGTATTTACAACAGAATTGGTAGAAGTTTGTATTACGGACACACTGTTGGACATAAAGAAATTTACCACATAAGCATATTCACCATCAGAAGTAATGGCAATCCCATGAGGCCAATCACCTACACCTATTGTAGCAATAACCGTATTATTCGAGGTTTGGATTACAGACACATTATCGCTGAATCGATTAGTCACATATGCATAAGCTCCATCCGGAGTGATAGCTATCCGATATGGTGAGCTTCCAACATTTACTGTTGCAACAATTGTATTATCGGATATTTGAACTACTTGAACCGTTCCTGCCTGTTCCATTGCAAAATAAGCATATTGCCCATCAGGTGTAATGGTAACACCCATCGGACCATCTCCCATAGTTACAGTAGCTACAACGGTATTTGAAGAAATTTCGATTACAGAGAACGAATCACTGAAATAATTTGCAACATAACCAAATTCGCCATCCGGAGTAATAGCAATTTGAGCAGGACAGTTCCCAACTGTTATGGTTGTTACTATTGTGTTATCGGAAGTTTGAATTACAGTTACTTTATTATTGCACGCTGCTGAACCATAATTCGTTACATAGACATACTCATAATCCGGTGTGAAGGCAAGACCCATCGGTCCTGTATCAGTAGAGATGGTTTCCATAACTGTGTTGTTCGATGTTTTAATCACTGAGATGTTATCTGCTTCCCAGTTTGTTACATACGCTCTTTCTTCAGCAACTAAAAATAATGCTTGAAAAATATAAAAAAACACAAAAATATACATCTTTTTCATCTTATTCTCCAGTTCTTGAATACAAGAAAACTAAGATTTTTTTAATTAATACAACCTTCCTAAAATTATTTCAAAAGCAGCATTCGTTTAGTTTCGAAAAAATCATTTCCTGCTTTTAATTTATAAAAATAAATTCCTGAAGAAACAGGTTGATTGTTTTCGTCTTTTCCATTCCAGACAACTGAATAATTCTGTCCTGATCCTTCGACTCCGCTCAGGATGACAGATAGACTTTTCACTTTCTGCCCTTTGATATTGTAAATTTCAAGATTCACAAAATCGGAATTTTGTGGTACAGAAAAAGAAATCGTTGTTGATGGGTTGAAGGGATTAGGATAATTTTGATGTAGAGTAATTCCCAATTCAGTTAATTCTTCATCAGGAATATCGCTGGGAATGTTCTGATATAGTTCAATATTTACTTGTAATTCCTGTGTCATGATTAATTTCTCTTCATTAGAAAAAACTGCGTACCAGGAATCGGAAGAAGGAAGGACAAAATCGATCATATTTCCAGAATTATTTTGATCTATTTCAAATGCTTCAAAGCTTTGACCTGACATATATTCATTAAAATTATTTTCA
>JAUVLU010000046.1 GCA_030600585.1 Candidatus Cloacimonadota bacterium
CATATCTACTACACTATCTTTCTTGGTATTTTTCATCTTATCACCTCGATGAGTCAACACATTACCCGGATCATATTTAGCAAGCCAATTGTAAACTGTCATCGTTCCGCCTATTTTGTAAATAGCTAATGCACGACTTGCACTGTATAATCCATTTTGAATGTCGGAAACTACTTTTCGCTTAAGAGCATCACTGTAATGACGGCTTTTGCCTTTTCCATTATAAACTTTTTTTCCTTTCAACTTGACCTCCAATAGTGACAACTTATTTTAGGACAAGACAGGAATTAAAAAAGATGAAATTAAATTTTCTTATTCTTTAGGGCTATACTGCCGTTTCAACCATTGGCTCAATCCGTCTAATCCTGGAAATAAAACCCGTTCCGTAATATTTGCCTGATCCAGTTTATCGCGAATCTCCCATTTCAACTTCTTGGGAATAATTATTTTCATCCATGTATCAGGATATTTTTTTAGCCATTCATCCATAGCGAGCTGCGAATTAGATGAAATTGAGAAAAAGGCAAATTGATTGATAAACCTGTCATCGATAGAAGGCGGTTCCATAAACAGCATGAAATCTTTGTTAGAAAGACTTTTGAGATCACTCAATGAACTCACATGATCCAAAAGCATTTTGCTGGTAAATACATTTGCTCCTTCTTTTTGTAATTCATCTTTTAGAACATCCGGAACATTCTTGTTGATCTCAATATAATCTACCGCCCAAATAACGCCGTCAACATCAAATTTTTCAATATTTTCAGTCGCAAAATGCATTGCTACATATGGTGAATAAGTCCAATCCATAAGCCGTGTTGGAAGCCCATGATGCTGAGCTACAGAAAGCCAATGCCACATCGAGTCATGTTCCACAACATTTTGGTGAGCATACTTAATGAAATTCCTCAGTAGATGATTTTCCAATTGTTTGTAATCTCCACCCAGCCGCATAAGAGTAGTTTCCAATTTAAAATCACGATCGGATAATCCTCTAAAAGCGAACTTAGATCTATACCTTCCAATTTGGGAATTCCATGAATCTTCAAATAATTTTTCCTGAAGATCGTTCCAACTTTTAATTACATATTCATTCATATTAAAGATCTATCCCTGCTCCAATTGCAAAAATAGGAGCTGCACCAAAAGTACCGTTTTTGGGAGTTGCCATTTCAACTCCAATTTCAGGTCTGAGATATATTGGACCAAGCTCAAGTGACAATTCGCCAACAACACCAAATCTGTTCAGCATAAATGCTTCTTCAATATTGGCTTCATTTATAGAAATAAAATCTGCGCTATATCTTGCCATTCCTGTTACTGCCGGGGCTTTCCCAACTCTATAAGTAGCCAGGAATGGAATTTCAAAACCATAAGAATTTATATCTGCTATTTCAATGGCTCCTTCCTCTTCTTCATCGTCGGATTCTGTGGTTACAAAAGTTAAACCCGGCATTATAGCAAACGATGTTTTTTCACTATCGTATGGAAGACGATACTTCAGGTAAACCTTGGAACCGACTCCTCCGAGAGATATCCATAATTTACCGTTAATATCCATTTTATCGGTTAAGCCAATACCTGCTTTCACGCCGTAAACAGGTAATGAAAGCAAACCTGTAGCATTGAAAATAGTAGAATCAGGTTCTACGCTTGTAATAAGCATTGTGGTAGTCAGATCTAAACCATAACCATATTCTACGCCAAATTTTGGGTAACCGGGTCTTGTAACTTCTGCTGTTTCCATCATGGATGTATTCATAACTGCGCAACCGGATAAGAACATCGTTAATACAACCAAATATAAACCTATTTTTTTCATAATTTTCTCCTTCTTATCCCGGCGTAGTTTCCACCCTTCGTATCTCTGCTACTGCGGAGGACGGGTTAACAAAGCCAGAGTTTATTAATCACTTATTTTTATATGCTTGATAAAATTTGCTGCAGAATTTTGTTCAAACCTGAGTCTATTTCTTGGGTCAAACGATCTGTTCATGCTGTCGCGTAATTCCATGTGCAGGTGGGAAGGTTTGCCGCTGTTCCTGATATTACCGGTAAATCCGGTAAGACCAACTACAGTATTTCTATCCACCTTTTGGTTAAGTTCCACAAACACTTCGTTCAAATGTGTATAAATACTTTCTATTCCTTCTGGGTAAAGTATCCTGATAGTTTTTCCGTATTCAATTTTAATAGAATCAATAATTCCGTCCGGTTTTTCATATTGAACTTTTACAAGGTAATGCGGATTATCGCTCACTTCGGTTACAATTCCAAAATTCGTAAGCGGATAGACAGGGGTATTTTCAGGGACAAAGAAATCGATACCTTCATGAATTCTTTTGCGTTCACGAGTTCCGCGTCCGCAGCCATAATGATCTGCCCAGCGATTTCTGATATACTCACTTATAAGTTCATTAAAATCCATTCCATCCTTAAAAGGCGAACTGTAATGATAGAAATTATCAATGAAATCTGCTGTAAAAACAACTACCGGTTTTTTGAATGAAGATGGATTTACAGCGACCATTGAATCTGCTTCACTGGTTAGGATCGTAATATTATTCATCTTTTTCTCTAAGTATTTGATATAGAAAAAATCACTAATTACAATTATCAGTAGAATTATAATGATAGCCGCTTTGATTAATGCTGCACTAATTTTCATAAAACCTCTTTTAATTCCCTTTCAATTTTCAACTTTATAATTTGAAGTTATTTGGCAATATTTTTCTAAAATAATAATATAATAATGGTTTACAGTCATAAATGTCATAATGCTTGACAGCAAAAGCGTTGATAAAATATTTTGTTCGTCCGATCATCAAAGAGTATAGAAAAATAAGGAGATAGGATGAAAACACAAACTCCAAAAGCAGATATGATCAAGCAGGATTGGTATCTGGTGGATGCAAAAGATATGGTTTTGGGAAGATTAGCAACACAGATCGCTACGATCCTCCGCGGAAAAAACAAACCGTATTTCAGCCCGCATCTTGATACTGGTGACTATGTAATAGTTGTCAATGCTGATAAAGTCAGGCTTACAGGAAATAAGGAATTACAGAAAACTTATAAACGTTATAGCGGTTATCCGGATGGACAAACCGTGATCCCATACAAAAGAATGCTTCAGGAACATCCTGAAAGAATTATCGAACATGCTGTGAAAGGAATGCTTCCGAAGAACATCTTGGGAAGACAGATATTCAACAAGCTTAAAGTATATGCTGGGAACGAGCATCCTCACAAAGCTCAAACTCCCAAGCTACTCAATTTATCTAGTTAGGGAGATATCAAATGCAATATTTTGATGCTGTAGGAAGAAGAAAAGAATCAGTTGCAAGAGTTCGCTTAACTCCTGGAACAGGTAAACGAATTGCTAATAATATCACCATGAAGAGTTATCTTCAACGTGAAACCCTTGAAATGATCATTGAACAACCACTAAACCTTGTAGGACTCACGGATAAAGTTGATATAAAAGTTAACGTTAGAGGTGGTGGTCTTTCCGGTCAAGCCGGTGCGATCCGTCATGGTGTAGCTCGTGCTCTTGTAAAATATGATGAAGAATTAAAAAGCGAATTAAAGAAGAATGGATTCCTTACTCGTGACCCGAGAATGGTAGAGCGCAAGAAACCGGGTCAGCCAAAAGCAAGAAAGAAATTCCAATTCTCTAAACGTTGATCAATAATTCAGTTTAAATATTATAAACTGATCACACTATTCGGATATATGCAAAGCGGTGTCCGGCAACTGCCGGATTGAATTGCAGACGAAACCGGATAGGAGAAAAATAACCGTAAATAAGGAGAATAAAAAATGTCAGTAGTAACAATGAAATCTCTCTTAGAGAGCGGAGTTCACTTCGGTCACCAAACTTATAAGTGGAATCCAAAAATGGATAAATACATTTTTATTAAACGAAATGGCATCCATATTTTAGACCTTAAACAAACCCTCGACGCTATTAACGAATCTTATATGTTCATCAAAGATATCGTATCAAAAGGTGAAACAGTACTTTTTGTCGGGACAAAGAAACAAGCGCAAGAAGCTATTGTGAATGCAGCTAAGAAATGCGGTGGATTCTATGCTTCAAACCGTTGGTATGGCGGAATGCTTACAAATATAAAAACCATCCGGCGCAGTATCGAAAAATTGGAATATTATGAACAGATAGTAGAAGATGGTACTATCAATAGCTTCACAAAACTTGAAGCTACCAAGATGAAACGCACTTATGACAAGATCAATTTCGGTCTTGGCGGAATCAGGGAAATGGATAAGCTTCCCGGTGCAGTTATTATCGTAGATATCATCAAAGAAAACATCGCACTCTTAGAAGCGAAGAAACTTGGTATTCCAATTGTTGCAATGGTTGATACAAATGCAGATCCAGACTTTATTGATTATGTGATACCAGCTAACGATGATGCTATCAGAGCTATTCAACTTATCACCGATGTTATGGCAAATGCCGTGATCGAGGGAAAACAAGCATTACTCGAAGGTGCAGATATTGTCCAACCGGAAGAGGAAAAAAAAGATAAGAAAGAAGAAAAACCTGTAGAAAAACCTGTTGAGAAAAAAGCTGCTAAAAAGGTAGAAGATAAACCAAAAAAAGAAATCAAGAAAGAAGCTAAAAAAGAAGTGAAAAAAGAGACAAAGAAAGAAGAAGCTTCCAAACCAAAAAAGGAAACTAAAAAAGAAAAAGCTTCCAAACCAACTAAGAAAACAGAAGTAAAAGAAACTGAAGAAAAGCCCAAGAAAGCAACCAAGAAAACTGAAAAGGAAACAAAGAAAGAAAAAGTTCAATAAAAAGATTTAGACCAGGAGAATAATAAATTATGAATATCTCAGCAAAATTAGTTATGGAACTCAGAGGAAAAACTGACGCCGGCATGATGGACTGCAAAAAAGCTCTGATCGAAACAAACGGAAATTTAGAAGCTGCCGCTGATTATCTTAGAGAAAAAGGTATAAGTAAAGCTGCAAAAAAAGCAAGCAGAATTGCAGCTGAAGGTCTCGTGTTCAACGCTATTTCCAAAGATAACAAAACCGCCGCACTTGTAGAATTTAATTCTGAAACTGACTTCGTAGCAAAAAACAATGAATTTAAAGGTTTTGGAAATTTACTTACAAAACTTGTTATTGATAATGAACTTAAAACAGTTGAAGAACTTAAAGCTATTGAAATTGATGGAACAACTATTGAAACTAAACTTAAAGGACTTATTGCCAAGATCGGCGAGAATATGAATATCCGTCGTTTCGCAAAAGTTACATCAAATAGTTTTGTAACTACCTATCTTCATATGGGTGGGAAAATTGGTGTAGCACTTCAATTGGAAGGTGATGTAAATGATGATAACAAAACTAAAGCAAAAGATATTGCTATGCACGTTGCTGCAATGTCTCCCGATTTCCTTGATAAATCTGAAGTTACACAAAATATATTAGATAAAGAAAGAAGCATTCTCAAAGCTCAACTTATCGAGCAGGGAAAACCGGAAAACATTATCGATAAAATCCTTATTGGTAAGATGAATAAATTCTTCGAAGAAAATTGTCTTCTTCAACAAAAATTTGTGAAGGACGATAAAATTACCGTAGAAAACTATGCTGGAAATTTGAAAGTAGTTTCAGTAGTTCGTTTTAAACTCGGTGAAGGTCTTGAAAAGAGAGATGAAGATTTTGCTGCTGAAGTTAAAGCACAAATGAAAGGCTAATAATTTGTAGGAGTGATCTGATGCGAAAATATAAACCTGAAAAGATCCACAAAGTTATATTCAAAATAAGCGGAGAAGTTCTTGCTGGCAAGAAAGGTTTCGGCATCGATGTACAGAGTGTTGAAAACCTTATAGAAGACCTCATCTCCATTAGAAAAGTGGGATATAGCATTGGTATTGTATTGGGAGGAGGAAATTTCTTCCGTGGTGTTTCCGAAGCCGGTAAACACATTAACCGGTACACTGCTGACAATATAGGCATGCTGGCAACTATTCAAAATGCTTTGATCATGAGTGGACTTTTGCAGAAGAAAAATTACCGTACAGAAATCTATTCTGCTATTCAGGTTGATAAAGTAGCAAAATTCTATACTCCAAACAGAGCGACTACTTCCCTTAATGAAGGAAAAATCTGTTTCTTCTGCGGCGGTATTGGAAATCCATTCTTTACAACAGATACTGCAGCAATTCTGCGTGCTATTGAATTGAATGCCGATATAGTTCTGAAAGGAACAAAAGTGGAAGGTGTTTTCAGTGCTGACCCGATGAAAGACAAAAATGCAAAATTCATCCCTGATATTACATTCACCGAAATTCTTGATAAAGAACTGCATGTTATGGATATGACCGCATTTACTCTCGCACGTGAAAATAATATGCCTATCAAGATCTTCAATATTACAAAGAAGGGTTGTTTAAAAGAAGCTATCTTGAATAAAGATGTTGGAACTTTTGTACATAAGTAGGGGTGATCATGCAAGAATTAATACGGAACCTGACAGAAAAAATGGAAAATGCATTCAATTCATTGCTCAAAAATTACTCTAAGATCAGAACAGGAAGAGCTAACACATCCGCCTTAGAAGATATTAAAATTGATTATTACGGAGCTCCAACTCCTATCAAGCAACTTTGTAATATCTCTATTCCCGAGCCGAGACTCATCGTTATTCAGCCTTGGGATAAATCTATACTCGATGGCATTGAAAAAGCTCTTTTATCTTCCAATATCGGTGTTACACCAGATAATGACGGAAATGTTATCCGCCTTCCATTCCAACCGTTAACAGAAGAGACAAGATTGGAAATTGTGAAGCAGATAAAAAAAATGGCTGAAGAATCTAAGATCGAGATCAGGAACATACGCCGTGAAGGTAATGAAACTTCCAAGAATATGGAAAAGAGAAGCGAGATTAGCGAAGATAATATGAAAGACCTCCAAATCGATATTCAAGATCTTACAGATAAATTGGTTAAAAAGATCACTGATGCTGCCAAATCGAAAGAAACCGAGATAATGGAAGTATAGTTTTTGTGGAAAATAAATTGAGGAGGAAATTATGGCTTTCATAATAACTTCTGAATGTGTAAAATGTGGTGTTTGCGTAGATATCTGCCCTACATCAGCTATCATTGAAAGTGAAGCACAGTATATTATTACTGATGCTTGTGTAGATTGCGGCAAATGTAAAGAAGCCTGCCCTATCGATGCTATAAAAAATGTTAAAATGAACGGACAGTAAACAAATTACATCAAATATAATTATTTAAGCCCGGATTAATTTCGGGCTTTTTTATTAATTAGAATACAAATTAAATGCAGATTAATTATAAATATGTATGCTTTATACATTCACCTAAAAGTTTAAGAAAGACTTGATTCGCAGCGAGCGGAGAGAGTGTGAATCGAGAATTTCAAAATTTGTAATTATTTTTCTAATTGACACTTAATAATAATATTTACAAATTCGGTTTTGATTTTAAAACTTAATTTGAAACATTAGAATTTTGGAGAGAAGATTTGAAATTGAAAATGAATAGAGCGAAACATAAGCATGGAGCTAATGCGAACTTTTGGGTGGTTCGTGGCGTGCAAATGTTAGGTGCCAAGAACTAATATTGGAGAAATTATGAATGCTGTAGAATTGCAGAAGATTACAAAGAACCTTTATGATAAACTTTATACTGAATACTATGGATTTTCTAAAAAAAAAAAAAAAGAAGAAGAACTAGTTGCTTATTGGAAAAAAATTCTTAAGGAGAAAGAATATTCTAAATATAAAGGAATTGAGAGTTATATTAAAGGAAGTATAAGTTCAAATCAAAAAGAATATAAAAAGGCTGAAGAATATTTTAAGACAGCAATTAAGATTAATAGCCAAATTGCATATCCTTATAATAGTTTAGGGATTGTTTATGTTAAATTAGAAGATCATGATAAAGCAATTATGAATTATAAAAGAGCAATTGAACTTGATGATAAATATGTTGCAGTCTACAATAATTTAGGACTTGTTTATAAAAGACTAGAAGATTATGATAAAGCAATTTTAAATTATAATAAAGCAATTGAACTTGATGATAAATATGTTCGTTCCTACTATAATTTAGGAATTGCTTATGAAAACCTAGAAGACTATGATAAAGCAATTATAAATTATAATAAAGCAATTGAACTTGATGATAAATTTGCTGCAGTCTACAATAATTTAGGGTTTGCTTATAGAAAACTGGAAGATTATGATAAAGCAATTATAAATTATAATAAAGCAATTGAACTTGATGATACAATAAGCTTTTATTATTACAGTTTAGCGGCAACATTTGAGGAAATAAAGAATTTTAAAGAAGCGGAAGAAAACTTTAAAATATCTATTGAGAAAGAAGTTGATAAACATAAAGCTTACAAAAGATTAATGAGCTTTTATATGAGAAATGATTTAAAGGATGAAGAATACATTTCGAAATATAAAAAGACTATCGGAGATAAAGTAGATTCCTATGATCAATATCTTTTAGATAAATTAGATAAAAAAGAAACATCTACAGATAAAGTAGTAAATGAAAAATTCTCCATAGAAAAAAAGATTAAAGAAACTGATGAAGATTTATTAAATGGATTCATTATCTTTATCGATTTATGCAATTCTACTAGTTTCAAACAGAAAATGAAAGAAGAATGGTATAATAGACTGATACATTTCTACAAGTCTTCCGAAGAATTTTTACGTGCAACGTTAAAGGAATTTGATAAAAACATAAACCTTCTAAAATACATCGGTGATGAAGTAATGTTTTTTATTGAGGATAAATCCCATAAAGATAATCCCAAGTTTCTGAAAGCGATAGCAACCTATTTAAATAGTGTTCGAGATAATATGAACACAGTTTATTTCATTAATAACAATGATGAAAAGAATATGATAGCTTATGAGAAGAATGACAAAAAAATTGATATAAAAACCTGCATTACCTATGTAGAAAAAGTTAAGAAATATAAAATTAATGATTCACAATTTGATATTCTGGGTACACCAGTAGATTTCTCTGCTAGATTAATGAGTCTTTGCAAGGAAAATATCATTGTTTGTAATCATGATTTTGTCGAATTATTTACAAAAACTAATTATTCAAAAGATTTTAAAAACTTAGGTAAATTTGATCTACGTGGTTTTGATGATAATTATGAAAAAAAGCAAGATGTATATATTTATGATTATAATAATGTTATGAGTATTATTGATAACAAATACCTCGATGATAATTCGGAGATTAAGAAAGATTTAATAGGTAGATTGTTTTTAAAAGATCGTAATATCAGATAGAATTTGAGATAATAGAACCTAACAAACGTGTCGACGGGTAAGCTGGGTGGTTTGTTTTGTTTGAATCCGGCATCCGTCAAAAGCCGGAGTAAACACGCCGGATTCAAACTTTGGTTGGTTTGTCCGGGCGTCCCGAAAGTTTTCGGGGCGATTCCGCAGTGTCCAACCATTAAACCCATTTGAAAAGTGAAAGAAAAAATTATCATTGTCCAGTTTATTGATTAAATTACTGGACACTATAGCAAAGAAATAATTAATGCTCTTATTATGAAAGTAAAAGAATATGTAATTGAAAAGATTGAAAGACTTCCTGAAGGATTTGTATTTACCTATGAAGATATCATTAAGGAAGTAAACAACAAGGAAGCCGTGATAAAAAATTTAAATAGAATGGTAACTTCGGGAAAATTAAGTAAACTTTCAAAAGGCAGATTTTACAAACCCGAAATAACAGTCTTTGGCGAATTGGAACCCAACGAATACCAAGTTGCGAAGGATTTATTGGAAAAGAATGGGAAAATAATCGGATATTTAACAGGTTTAACTGTCTACAATCAGCTTGGTTTAACTACACAATTGAGCAATATTATACAAATTGGTCGAAATGAAATAAGACCTGCTTTTCAACGAGGAAAATATAAAATATCCTTTGTTAAACAAAAAAATACAATTTCCAAAGAAAATATTCCAATGTTACAAATTTTGGATTCAATACGTTATATAAAAGAAATTCCTGATTCGGAAACTTCATTTCTATGTAATCGGTTTCTAAATATTTTGGCTGAACTTTCAAAAAAAGAGAAAATGGTATTAATCCGTTTAGCATTTAAATATTCACCAGCAACTCGTGCATTAGTTGGAGCATTACTGGACAAAACAAGAGATGACGAGTTAACGGAAAATTTACAAAACTCTTTAAATCCTATTACAAATTACAAGTTAGGAATTACAAAAGAGAATTTATCAACAATTGAAAAATGGAATATAAAATGATACTACACAATGACACAAAATTATTTAAACAGGCAATACAAGCTACTTCTCAATATAAAGGACTTTTAGCAATATATGTGGAAAAAGATTATTGGGTAACATTGGCTTTGCACATTATATTTCACAGTGATTTGCGTGAGTCTGTTGTTTTTAAAGGTGGAACTGCTCTGTCTAAAGCTTTCAAATCAATAGAGCGTTTTTCCGAAGACATTGATTTAGTCTTGTTGCGTAATGAAAACGAAACATCTACTCAACTCAAAAAAAGATTAAAGCAAATCAGTAATATTGTATCTGAACAACTTCCTGAATTTGCTCTTGAAGGAATTACCAGAAAAATGGGAATGAATCGTAAAACAGCTCATTCTTATCAGCATAATTTTAATGGTAATTTTGGGCAAATAAGAGACTGCATAATACTTGAAACGTCTTGGTTAGGCAATTATGAACCTTATACAAAGCTAAAACTAAATTCATTTATCTATGAAATGATGATCACAAAGGGACAAGAAAAAATTGCAGAGACATATGGTTTGTCACCTTTTGAAGTATTAGTTTTAGAATCCAAAAGAACGATTTGCGAGAAAATTATGAGTTTAACTCATTTCTCTTATTCTAAAAAACCGATTGAAGAATTAAAACTTAAAATCAGACACATCTATGATATCACACGTTTACTAAGCGATAATGATATTTTGCAATTTGTGGAGTCAAGCGAGTTTGATAAAATGCTATTGCGTGTGGCAAAAGATGATGTTCATAGTTTCAGACAAAATAAATGGTTAGAAAGACACCCAAAAGATGCAATAATTTTCGTTAATCCAGAAAAAATATGGAAAGAATTAAAACTCACTTATCATAACAAGTTCAAGGATTTGGTTTATGGAGAACTACCAAGTAATGAAGAGATTATATCGTCATTAAATAAAATTGTTTCAAGGATTTCAACGGTTAATTGGTCTGAAATAAAGAGTGAGTTTAGTAATTGAAATATTCAGATGATCTAAGAGAATGGGCTTAACAAACGTGTCAGTGCTTCCCAGCTATATTTTTTATTTTCTTTTTTGGTATTCCTGATCAACTCTTCCTGATCCATTTTGAAATACCGCACAATTGCATCAGCAATTGCTTCTTTGGAAACATCCTCTGCTATAATTCCCGTCTTATTATCCAGCACAAGCTCTGCCAGACTTCCTACAGGAGTTGCAACTGCTCCCAGTTCCATATCATTTGCTATCTGCACCACACCACTCTGAGTAGCTTGAATATACGGTAAAGCCAATACATCGGCAGCTTTAAAGAATAGTTCGATTTCTTCATCTTTTACAAACCGATCGATAAAAGTAACTCTATCTTCCAATCCTGTTTCTTTTATTGCATTATGATATTTTTTTGCATCACCGTAAACTTCACCAACAATAAGCAGATGGGCATTTTTAATTTTGCTCACAACACCAGATAATGATCGTATAAGAAGCTCCAGACCTTTGTATTGTTTGATGTAACCAAAGAAAAGAATGACTTTTTTCCCATCCAATTTTAACTCTGATTTTGCAGACATCTTTGTGTATTGATTGAGATTATAACAATTATATACTGGATGAAAACCGTGAACGGTTTTCTTTTTTGGGAAAAGTTTTCGTGCATCATTATAAACCGATTCCGAAAGTGTAACTAAAAGATCAGCCTTTCCTAAAGCATATTTGGTAAGACTTTTCGCAAAAAGCCATTTTTCATGAAAATCGATATTATGAATAATATAAAATAACTTTGTTTTCTTATTTAAGTGTCTTAAAATAAATCCGTATGAAAGTGCGAAAAATGGAATCCAGTAGCTTATGATCAGAACATCGGGTTCCCAGTCATTTATTGCTTTTATTGTTGGAAACCATGTAAATGGATTATAGGGTGTTAATTTTGAGATTATCGGAAAATCCGGTTTTTCAGATTTGCAAAATTGATCTTTACCGGGAAAAAGTATCTTTGGATATTGGTGTTTGAATGAGAAGAATTTTATTTCGTTATTATGCCTAAATTCTTGGGCAAGCTGAGAACTGAATTGAACAATTCCACCCCGAAAGGGATAAGCAGGTCCCAAAAATCCGATTTTCATTTCTTGTTTTTTTCAAAAAATGTTTTCTTCTCTTCATTCGTGATCACCACTGCTGCCATAAATTCATCGAACTCAATTTGAGGAGCCAACTCGGCAATACTATTCGCAATCTCCAGCATATTCGGAAAGTTTATTGTAAATTCAAATGACTTTTCCTTCTCATCAACAGTATATTTTAAACAGATCATTTTACGTTTATCATCATTCAGTCCCATTTTTGTTAATGATCCCCAAAATATATTCACACTTTTTTTTCCTAAATATCGGAAAGAAATCATCTCCTGAGTAAACTTGACCTTGTTTAAGGAAAACAGATTTTTCAAAAAAGAATTAAGAGCAAGGAACATGATAGCAAATGGAACAAATTGTTCAAATTTAGATGAACCCGAATCAACCTTATTAAAGATCATCCAAATGGAAATAGCTATTGCAAATGTGGCAAAAATAAGTGTAAACCAACGTATGAATTGATTGAATTTATAAGTTCGCGGTAACCCTTTGGTTTTATTTATATCTATAAATTCTCCCAGATCTTTCATTATTTTCCTCTTCTTTTACTTTTCAATTCTTCCAATACAAATTCAGGAGCCGAATAACTTTTGAATATTTCCAGATCCAATCCTTCTCCATGGAAATCACTGCCGCCGGTTCGAATAAGCAAATTATTTTGAGCGATTTCATTGTAATGCAATACAGTTTCATCATTACATTTAGCATAAAAAACTTCCATGCCGTCAATACCAAACTTTATAATATCATATATATAATCATCATTCCTTAGAGTGTATGGATGCGCCAGAATACTTACCCCGCCTGCATTTCGGATAACTTTGATTATCCTATCTACAGAAGGTGATGCTTTGGGAACATAAGCATAACAATGTTCACCAAGATATTTTTCAAATGCTTCATATTTGTTTTTGCAATAACCATTCTCAATTAATGCCCAGGCTAAATGCGGACGTCCGAGATAATTATTTTCACCGGCTCTTTCATAGATCTGATCACGATCAAGACTAACGCCCTGTTCTTTCAATTTCTCTACCATTGAATTTGCACGATGAAAACGGTTGTCGTAGATCACCTTTAATACATCATTGATCTCTTCATTATCAATATCGAGATAATAGGCAAGAATATGAACATCCCGTCCTTTATGAAGACAACTGATCTCAACTCCCGGGATCAGTTCAATATCCATCTCTTTGGCAATTTTTTTTCCATTACGATAACCATCTAAATTATCATGATCTGTAATTGAGATCACGTCATGGTCACTTTCTTTTGCTAATTCTAAAACTTCTCGAGGTGAATAGATTCCATCTGAGAAATTTGTATGAATGTGAAGGTCTATCTTTTTCATCAAACTCCCGATTTTCTTATATTTTTTTATATATTGGAAATTTGAATTTGCTATATTTGTCAATGTAAAATGTAAGAATTTTGATGAATTGTTTTTTTGATACATCCAAAACATTTTGGTTTAATATAGTAGTTATTACAATTCAATCTGAGATAATTCTTTGAATTATTCTTATTACTCCTCTTTATTCTCTTTCTTACATTTAATTAGTCCTGCAATAATTTGACCCTTGCGTTCATTTTTCATGATCACTCTTTATCTTTTCATTTATTAAAAATTCTATTCAATTATTTTGAATGACTCAACCATTTTCTGGAAGATCGGCAAGTCTATCTTATACTGTTCTTTGCTTCCCGACATACAACTTATTCGAAATCTTCTACCATCAAATATAAATTCATAACCATGGCTAGCCCAAGCTGTCCCAATCCATACTGAATTATTTATTTCACCTATTTTCATTTCTTTAACTTGCTCAAGTCTTTGCTTTTTTACTCTTACAGGAAGATCTCCATTCATTATAAATTCTTCGATAGTTTTTCCTCGAGATGTAAATAATACTGCAATTTTGAAAAAGCTGCCATGTTCTGTGAAAGGTCCACCACCTGCCACAATTACCTTTTCTTTTATGTTTTCAATCAATAAAATGTTTGTGTTATATTTTGTAGAAAAAGAATCGATTTTTACATACCAATTGGATGGATATTGTATTTCATATCGTATGCTATCTTGCTTGTTCGAATAATTAATAACATCCTGTGAATATTTCTTCCAGTAAATTTCATTATTTTCATGTTGCAGAATCTTTTCAATATTAATTCTTTCAATAATTGATAATGACTCGTTTACATTTTCAAATCGAGAATCATACCATTTTTTATTTTCAAAATAGTTTCGAGCAACAACTTCTATTTCCTCTTCATCTGAAATAAGAATTGTCTGCATTTCTATTTTTATTGATGAGATTGAATCTAATTTTGGATTTCGCTTTATATGAGATGTTTTGAAGATTAATATGGAATCCGATACAAATACGTTTTCTTTGATTAAACTGCCTGAGAGATCAGAAAGATATTTGCCATATTCATATTCAGTTATAAATTCTCCATTATTTTTCAGAATTACTAATTTCTCATATTCGCAAAAACCTCCAGCTCCACAAATAAGTATGTAATTTAGTCCGATAATGTTCTCATTTTTAATGATAATCTCACCGGGGTAAATGTTAGCATAATATTTATAGTCCGCATGTAGAACCTGTTGAGCAATCCCTTTATCGATAGCCCTGTTTAATATTTTTCCTTTTGAGCTTGTCCAGTTGATTTTACTCAGCGGTTTTGTTTTCAAAGTCTCGGAATTATAATACTCTAAAAGTGAGTTCATTGCTGATTGTAAATCGGCTTGTGCGAAGATGGGATTTAGGATCATCAACAATGTAAGAGTTAGTATAAATCTCATAACTTTCTCCTTAATTCTCGTCACAAAGCTCCAGATGTATGATTATTACAGAACATATCATTCTGATGCATCCAAAACATTACGGTTCAATCCGGCAACTGTCGGAATAAACCTGCAACACCAATCACCAAGCTCTCATATAGCTGAAGGAAACTGATGAACTCTCAAAGAGTTCGTTAATGCCAACATTAAATATATTGCTTCCTTCCTGATAATTTATTATTATATGAAGCATCCCTGGCAATCCTGCTCCAAATTTGAAAGATAGCAGGGACTTTTTATCAATGATATGTTCAAATAAAAATCCTCCGCCACCAATAAGTTTTTTACCACTATATTCTTCAAACTCTTTCCAGATATGCCCAGCCTCTTCAGCTTCATCAATCCAGTCATCATATTCCCCGAATTCCCAGAACATTCCAGTATACCCATAAAATCCGAGTCTTGTTTCTTTTAGAAGATAAAATAGAGAACCCGATAGTTGTGGTGCAAACCCATAATAGTTTAATTTTTCACCGGCTTTTTCTTCAACGGCTTCAATTGAATGATATCCGGCAAACATTTCGGTATGATAGGAAAAAGAACCATATTTGTAAGTGTGATTCCGCTGGAACAATAATTTCCCAAGTACACTCTCTTCATTTTTTTTAGATTCATCTTCATAATTGACCGTACCGCCCAGATAATTGGTGCTTCCACCGGCTGGGCTATTCAAGATAGGAACAGGTTGCGAACCCATATATCCAGGATGATAATATGGTTTGTATATACATCCGGTAAATATAAGCATCAGGATCACCAACAAACATAATTTAGTAACTATCTGAAATCTTTTTAGCTTCACTGTTTCCCTTTTCCCAGAATACTACTGATCTTCTTAAGCTCGATCAGAATATTTTCCAAAGCTCCTTCATTAACTTCTGGAGATTCGGAAATTTCTTTGGTCGATGATTTTGCTTTTGTTAGATCTGATCTTAATTTCTCGTGCAGTTCATCCCAATTTATCAATCCTGAAAGTTTGCCTTCATAACTTGTCGCATTTTGCGTTTGACCTGCAGTTTGTATTTTTATCGAGCCAATTCCCAGCCACCTATCGTAAAGAGTTCTTTCCAGCATAAAATCTGTAATCATCCTAAAAGGAATATTTTGTTTGATCTTAGTAAGAATGCCTTTTTTGATAACGATTTTATCGTCCTCGATAAAGTAGGATAGATTCTTGATCCATAAAAGCATAATAGGTGCAGAAATGATCCACATCAACAAGATCGTGATGAACACAACAATCCACAAATAAAAAGAAAACTCAGTAAAATCAATATCACCCTTTAATGCAGGAATTATGTACAAAGCACATGCTAAAAGCACAATGAGAATTGATATTGTTATAAGTGTTAACCACGATTTTGTGATCAATTTTTTATCCGGTCTAATTTCCATTTTCCCCCTCCCTTTAGTTCGGGCGAAGCACCGATTTATCGGAACGAAGCCCAATTTTGTTTGCTCACGGATATTCACGGATTAAACTGATTTAAAAAATAAATGCAGGACGTATCATTTTGATGCATCCAAAATAATTCGGTTCAATCTAAAATATTGAACCTGCTGATTTGCTGTTACAATATTTTTTTGACTTTATCCGTTTAATCCGTGCTTATCCGTGAGCTATCTTCTCAATCACGTTTTCACATTACACACGATATTTTTAAATCTTGCCGGAGCAACGCCGTGAGAGAGATGCATGCTCTGTCCGGGTTCACCTTTTCCGCAGTGGAATGTGCCGTGATATTCCCATTCTTCCTGTCCGCAAATGCCGTTGCAGGCAGCCCAGAATTCGGGAGTGATTCCATAATATGTCGGCTCTTTCACAATATGTTCCAATTCTCCATTCTCTATCTTCCAGCCGATCTCGGTAGTAAATTGGAAATTATTTCTATTATCATCGATGCTCCATGTTTTTGTGAAATCTATATAATAACCATTTTCAGTGGATTTTATCAGTTCGTCCAAACTGCCTTTGCCATGAGCCAGACAGAAATTGGTCATGCGGATAAGCGGAATATCATCGGCGTAGGATGCCAGCATATTGGAGCTTGGTTTCACTCCAAGTAAAGCTGCATTTTCCTGCGAAGTCTGCTGATCGATCAGGATACCGTTCTTAATAATATCAACTTTTGCGCCGGGCGTTCCTTCATCATCCACGATGTGATAGCCCATTCCGCCTTTACTTATGCTGTCACTGTAAATATTCACAATATCCGAGCCGTATTTGAAATTACCCAGCATTGCAGGTTTGATAAAAGTCTTTCCGGCATAGGAAATTTCTTTACCGAATATTCTATCCGCTTCTGTTGCGTGTCCCACAGATTCGTGCAATTGCAAAGCAAGATGACCACCACCGATAATAATATCAGCTCGTTCTTCTTCGATTCGCGGAGCATCCAAAAGCTTGATCGCCTCTTCAATGATCGTATCGGTATTTTCTTCCAGCTTCACATCACGCACGATCTCAAATCCGCCACGTCTTGCATTCATATGTCCGGGATAGGTTCTACTCATCGATTCTTTACCATCAGAAGCGAGAACATA
>JAUVLU010000039.1 GCA_030600585.1 Candidatus Cloacimonadota bacterium
TCAATCAGAAAAGCGGTGAAAGAAGCAATAAGTATTTATAATGAGGAGCGTCCTCATTTAAGTCTTGCTTATAAAACCCCTACAGAAGTTTATAATAAAAATGATGATAAGAAAGCAGCGTAAAGAGCAACCTGCAGGTTGCTCTTTAGGGAGAAAATACAAAAATAAGTGTCAACCTTATTTAGGACTGGACATTCCACTTAGCTCCCCTTGAAAGGGGAGATTTAGAGGGGTTCATTGAAATATGCTTACTTCTCTATTGCTAACCTGAAAAGTAATACGGATAAAATTACTGTAACCGGTATGAAAATAAGTTTTTCCAGTGTTACGGCTAAAGCCAATTTTGCTATTGAAGTTATGATGAAATAAATATAAATAAACCAAAATGCTGCATTAGATAATTTTTTAAATTTTGTAATTTTATTTTGGTTCAATTTTTCTATGATAATTGCTAAAAATATAAATGAAACAAGTAGTCTTAATATCTCATGCCTCATTACAGTTGATTCCTCTGCGATTTGACCACCCCAAACAATATTAGACGGCACAACTCCCAATAGAACAAGAATGTGAAAGATTATAAACAATACAATTATTGTTATTGTTATCTTTCCGGCTAGTTTGAAACTAATTAGGTTTTTCATAATTCTAATACTCCTAAATATTTCATATTTATCTCTTTACTAAATCCAAAACTGCAAACTTCAAGTCTAACTGTCAATAACAAAAAAGTTTAGTGATTTATAACCTTAGCTGTTGAAAAAAAACACCATCTCATAAATTGAGATGGTGCTGATATATAAATAATGATTATTCATTATATTTTGTTACAACATCAAAGTATGTATCACTGGAAGATTTATTAACTATGAATCCGGCAAGAGCCATAACACATCCACCAATCATAAATTTAGATTGAGGTAATTCTGAAAATTCTTTATCGGTACCACCAGAAGGTAAAGTTGCAAAACTAACGACTATTACTCCAATTCCGCCCCATGTTAATATGTTTGAAGTTGTCTTCTTTTTGCGGATCTTGTTGTACATGGTAAGTGCTTCAGAGTGGTCTTCAATTTCTATTCGCAGATTGTCTTTATTAAAGGGGATGAATTCATTTTTGGTTTTTGTAATAAACGAATTCTTATTTAACTCATTGACCGGATATTTATTATATACAAATAAATTCCCTGAAATTGTTTCAAACAGCCAATGATCAAATTTTGGTATTCCCGTGCATTGATTTACATAGATCGAATCAGTTTCACTTGGAAGGTATTTTTGCTTTTTTATCTTTAAATAAAATTCTCCGTCACCTCTTTTATAAATACCTGATTCTCCTTCAACAATTGTTCCATCTTTCAAATAGACCTTACACCGATATTCCGGATTATCATAAGATGGTGTATAGAAATTGTGATGCACAGGGGGAGGAGGTGGCGGGGTAAAAGAAAATTGACCCAAAAGTTGAGATACAATAATTGTGAACAATAATAACAAAAACAGTTTTTTCATACATTCTCTCCTAATTTTTTTATGCAGTTTATCAATTATAAAAATAACTACAAAGCAAATGTGAAAACTAAAATCTAACTGTCAATAATAAAAAAGTTTAGTGAATGAAAAGGTTGAAATACGGGAAATAGTATGGAAAAATAGCCCGGTCCTTTTTAACCCGTTAAATTTTTTACTTCTATTTAACTGGGTCAGGGCTGAGAATAGATTTGTTAATAAGTTTAACTTGTTAAAGGGAGAAATCTCCAATCGTAAATCTAAAAGCAAAACGCTTCAGCTTCCAACAGCAAAACTTGACATAAAAACCAAATAACAAAAATTTACTTTTAGTGTGCTAGGCGGGAAAGTAGCGGTGTCCTGTAACCCACAATCCGCTATAGTGGGGCTGAATTCCTGCTTGAGAATACTGATTTCTTTTGTAGAGTTGATAAGTGGTGTTGAGAGTCAAGCCCAGCGCAATTGTGAGTTGTGAACCGTGTCAGATTCGGAAGGAAGCAGCACTAAACAGATTTCATGATGTGCCGCTGGTCAACCTGATTTGAGCCGGCTGTTAATTTCTGCTCTGGAATAGGTATCGATTGCAGGTGCACACTTTTTTAAAAAAGCAAAAAAGCAAAAAGCAAAAAGATTATCCGTCTTCGCTGCGCTACGCCGTGACAAGAAGACAAAAGATCAAAGAAGAAAGCAAAAAGAATAAAGGATTTATTATGGCTGGAAAATACAAAGTACCACGCGGAACTTATGATATTCTCCCTTCGGAGAGTTATAAATGGCAATTTGTAACAAATGTATTCAAGGAAGTAGCGCGCGAATTTAATTATAAAGAAATCGTAACTCCAATATTTGAGAATAATGAACTTTTTGAACGCAGTGTTGGAGAAGATTCTGATATTGTAGAAAAAGAGATGTATAAATTTGAGGATAAAAAAGGAAGGATCTTTGCACTTCGTCCTGAGGGAACAGCTCCGGTCGTACGTTCATTTATCGAGAATGGCCTGATGCTAAAACCAAATTCTTCCAAACTCTATTATTTCGGTCCTATGTTCCGATATGATAGACCTCAAAAAGGGCGGTACCGTCAATTCTATCAATACGGAATTGAGAATATCGGCAGTAATGATCCATATATTGATGCAGAAGTCATTTCCTTTGCATATATGTTCTTATCTAAATTAGGATTAAAAAATTTTGAACTTCAGATCAATAGTATCGGTTGTAAAAACTGCACCCAGGATTATGATAATGCCCTGAAAGAGTACTTTACACCTTATTTGAACGATCTTTGTTCCGACTGCCGTAAAAGGCTTATGAAGAATCCTAAAAGAGTGCTGGACTGCAAAGTAAATACCTGCAAAGTAAATGCCGATAATGCTCCTTCCATGCTGGACTATCTTGATGAAAATTGCAAAACTCATTTTAATAAAGTTCAGGAATATCTTAAACAAATTAATATCCCGTTTAAGGTAAATCCTAAGATCGTGCGGGGGCTGGATTATTATTCGCAAACAGCATTCGAATTTATAGATACAAATCTGGGAGCGCAGAATACTCTCATCGGCGGCGGTAGATATGACGGATTGGCTGAACAACTGGGTGGCAAAAATATGCCGGGTATCGGTTTTGCCGGTGGTTTTGAAAGATTGCTTCTTTCTATGGAAGAAGAAAAGCTCTCCTTTGGGAAACAGCAAACTCCAAAAGTTTATCTGATCACACTGGGTAATGAAGCCGGAGCTACCGGAATTAAATTGATCATGGAACTCAGAATGAACGGTATTTCCACAGCATTCGATCCGGATAAAACATCGATGAATGCACAGATGAAAACTGCAAATAAAACAGGAGCTGAATTCGCTTTGATCTTGGGTGAAGATGAACTAAAAAAAGGAAAGATCATTCTGAAAAATATGGCAAATGGAGAACAGAAAGAAATTAATATTACCGATATTATCAATAGCCTGAAGGATAAGTAATTTTTTCTTGACTCAAAAAGCTGGCAATCCAAAAAAGGCTTTGCTAATAATGAAAAAGAAATTAGTTTAATATAAAAAAAGTTGGAGGATATTATGAAATTAAAACCACTTGATGATCGTGTTGTTATCGAAGTGACAGAACTTGAAGAGAAGAATGTTGGCGGCATTATCATTCCTGATACTGCAAAAGAAAAACCACAGATTGGTAAGATCATTGCCGTTGGTACAGATGAAGATCTGCAGAAAATGATAAAGATCGGCGATAAAATATTGTATGCCAAGTATGGCGGCACCGAAGTAGATATTGAAGATAAAAAATTATTAATAATCTCAAAATCTGATATTTTGGCAGTAATAGAATAAGGGAGTGAATTATGGCATTATTAGAAGTTAACGCTGATACATTTGAACAAGAAGTAGTAAAATCTGAGATTCCCGTTTTAGTGGATCTTTGGGCTCCATGGTGTGGTCCCTGCCGTGCTATTTCACCTACAGTAGAAGAAATTGCCGGTGAATATGAAGGAAAACTAAAAGTTGTAAAATTGAATATTGATGAAAGTCCAACTGTCGCAGCAAATTACTCAATTATGTCGATTCCCACATTGCTGATCTTCAGTGATGGAAAAGTAGAAGGTCAAGTTGTAGGTCTGGTCGGTAAAGACAAGATTGTAGGCAAATTTTCGCACCTTATCTAAATAAGGCAAATTAAAAAACATTGAAAACCTCTTGAGAGATCAAGAGGTTTTTTTTGTGATAAAACCTTGTAAAGTATCCAATTACCAATTCACAAATATTCAGTTTACCAGTGACAAAGTCTCTCTGAGGAATTCTTATCGTTTCTCTCACGAAGAGTCTAATCATTTGGAATATAATTGATTTGATCAACCATTGTGAAGCCAAGGAAAAAGAACGGACAGAGAATCGGGATTACTTTAAGGCGTGAAATACTATTGAATCACGAGTTTAGATTTTCTTTCTATTCAGCAACACGTTTTCGGGATAAAAGCAAGTATAAAATAAACAGAATACCGGGTGCAGTTAATAACTTTCACTTCTGTGTGCTACCCGGATAATCAAAATAATAAGCTCTTTATCTTTTCTCTTAAAAATAATGCGGTAATTTCCAACTCGTAATCTTAAGAATTTTTTGTACTTTCCTTTGAGCGGTTTGATCCTGTTTTTCAATTGAGACGGATCTTTTGCTAATTGAGTAATTTTTTCTTTGATCCTGTTCTGCCAGATCGGATCGATAACTTTTAATTCGCTTATCGCTTTTTTCAGGAACTTAACTTGATACATAATTACAGACCAAGTTCTTTCCAGACCTTTTCTGCTTCTACAAGTTTAGTCTTTCCCCTGTTTAATTCGTTTAATCTTTTTTCAGCGATTTGTCCGTCTATCTCATCAAAATATAATTCCAGTGCCTTTGCCACGATCCTGCTCTTTTTGTCGTTAAGTTCATCTGCAATAAGGGTTAATTCCCGGGCAACAGATTCAGGTAAAGTTACATTCATTCGAACATGTTTTTCTATCATTTTTCACCTCCACATACACACAAGTTAATCTGCAAAATAGTGTGTATAATGTCAAGTATAAAATTGTGTGAAGAAGTGCATAACCTTGCGAAGGTCTCGTTCCTCAACCATTTGTCAGGCAAGAGAATTCCAGCGATCGTTTTACGATGTAAATACGACGCACCATTCGCAAGGTAACGGATGTCTTTAATTGATTGGTAAACCCCTGAAAATTCCGGGTACAACAATTAAATGATTTCCCAGTGGATTTGTAAGCAGATCAGCTACATTTCTACCAGAATCCAATTTGACTTCGATCTGAGTCCGGCAGAGGTCTTCTTCTTTTGAGGTGGAAATTATCTCACCTGTTGCCAGCCAGATCTTATCCAGATTATTACCGCCGATACGGAATAATGTAACATCACCTTTAGGGAAAAATCCCTGAATTCCCACTCCAATTCCCGATTCAAAATGTGAACGAATAATATAGTTATCTACAATGGAGATTGGAACAGTGCAATGCGCAAGGATTAGAGAATTATTCTTTATATTTAGTCGTGATGGATTTGCCATCCATGGTAACTTACCTGTTTTCTTGTAAACCAGCAGCATCCCAATCGTGCTTACAATATCACCTTCACAACCGGCAATAATTCTCTCGTCATTCAAGCGTGAAAGTGCAAAACATCCGGTTGTTCCCAAATCAAGCACTAGATCGAAACAGCGTATTGTAACTGCATCCAGATCATATTTTTCAACAAGTTTTTTCATAGCGAGATATACTTTAATATTATTCAGAATGTTCTTATCAGAAGGCTCAATAATTTTTTCTGAATTAGTGGTTAGGTCATTAAAATTGTCCTGACAATCTGCCTCAGTAATCTCTGAATAAAATGTTTTAAGTTCTGCCATTTTAATGGATATTACATCTGCACCCCAGTTCTCTTTTATGGTTTCAGCAAACGGACTGCTGGCAATTAGCCAATCAGAAGGTTGCCCGATCTTGCCGATCCTGCAGCCGGAAAGCTGGTTTTTTCCATTTAATTTTAGAATATTTACTTCTGATATTTTTGTGTTCTCAGATTCAGGCAAATAGATTATCTTACCTGTTTTTCCAATTTGATTAAATCGTGCCAGAAGTTCCAAACTGGCAGCTAATGAGTTGTTGCTTTCATAGGCAAGAAGAACGATTTCTTCATCATTGAATTTTTTATCTCTAATTTTCTGCAGATCAAGCACTTGTGCTTCTGTACCACCGGTAACAATAAAATAATAAACTTTTTCAGTTTCCAAAATATTTGATTTTTCAATACGATCTTCACAGATATTATTCAATTTTATTACGTTGGAAGCGATGATCTTTTCAAGTTCTTTTTCTTTAAGGAAATCTGAAGCAACCGGAAGAAATGCAGGTTTTTTCATAATTAATCCTTGAATATTTTAACAATACGTTCGGCGGTTCTGCCATCCCAATATTTGGGAATTTCCCCTTTTTTGATATTACTGCTTATAATTTCTTTTGCTTCTTTTATAATGTCTTCGGTTTCCAGTTTTACCAGTTTATTTGTTCCTTCTGTTATTGTAATTGGTCTTTCCGTATTTGGTCTTAAGGTAAGGCAGGGAACACCGAAATAGGTCGATTCTTCCTGAATCCCGCCGGAATCGGTGAGGATAAATTTAGCTTCCATCTGTAATTTAAGAAAATCGTAATAACCAACCGGAAGGATGAGGTGCAGATTCTTCATGTTTTTCACTTTCTCTTCCAGTCCAAAAACTTTTATCTGTTTGGTTGTTCGTGGATGGATAGGGAAGATGAGGTTGATAGATTTTGAAATTTCTTCAAAAGCATTCAGAATTGTGAGAAGTCCTGTTTTACTATCAACATTAGATGGGCGGTGCAGTGTGATAAGTGCGTAATCTTGTTGGGAATCAATATCGATTTTATTTAGAATATCAGATTTCTTTGCTCTATCCTGGTATTGCATCAAGGAATCTATCATGATATTCCCGACAAAAAATATCTTCTCTTTTGGAACCCCTTCTGCTAATAAGTTTTCATCTCCGTCCAAAGAAGGAGTTAACAAATAATTGGAAATGGCGTCGGTGAGAATGCGGTTGATCTCTTCCGGCATCGTTCGGGCAAAGCTGCGCAATCCAGCTTCGAGATGTGCAACAGGAATATGAAGTTTTACAGCATCGATGGCACAGGCAGCAGTGCTGTTCACATCACCGGCAACAATAATTAGATCAGGCTTATCTTTCAGCAGAACTTTTTCATATCGTTCCATTATTTTTGCTGTCTGTTTTCCGTGAGTTCCACTTCCAACTTCCAGATATTCATCCGGTTTCGGCATTTGCAGATCATCAAAGAAAAATTTGCTCATGCGTTCGTCATAATGCTGTCCTGTGTGTATCAATTTAACTTCAAATTCTTCCGGGAATTTTGTAAACTCTTTGTAAAGAGGTGCCATTTTCATAAAGTTCGGTCTGGCTCCAACGATGAGGTGAATTTTCTTTTTCATAATTTAAAAACTCCATTCTAAAGTAAAAATTATTTTATGATTTTCTTCAAAACTAAAAGTTGCGCCCAGCATATCGGAAGGTTGGAAATGAATACCAGGTTGAAATAGCAGGAGGTCTCCAAATTTGTCACGGTACTTAATATTTGGAATTACTTTCATTTCTATTGTAAAACATATTTTATCTTGTAAGTGTTCAAAAAGGTAATAATTATTTATACCTACTGCTATCTGTTTGGAACTTAGGTGACAAGTTGCATAAGAATAATACATTGGTAGGCAAACCGTTCCTGTAATCTGGGGAGCATAATTCATTTCTTTGATACTTTTATTAAAAGCTTCTGCTGGAAAATTTGTGCAGATCATTCCAACTGAAAGACTGTATTTTATAACTCTACCGATATTGGGCAGAAGTTGAAGTCTGAGACCGGAATCCCTTCCTCTAAAAATTTTATCATGCCAATAAGAGCTTACATAAAACTCGAAATGACCTATAGCAAGAAAGAAATCGAGTTTATCTGCCCGAAATGGGATAAGTTGCAATTTGAAATCTGTATTAAAAGCATATTTAGGATGACAGGCAGTTTCGATACTAATTAATTTTCGTGGTGATGTACAACTCAAGAATTCCTCATGTTCTTCTCGTTTTATTTCGGATTTCTCTTTCTTTAATTCAAGAATTTTTCTCTGGTATTCTATCTCTTTTTCTTCCTTTACTATTTTTTCATCTTTTATTTGTTCATCCAACTTTCTTATTTCTCGCTGTTGCTTAAATATTTCCTCTTTCCGTTTCAGGGCAAGTTCTGTTTCTCGAACGATTAATTGACTATATTCTTCTTTTTCAATGCGGATCAAACTGAGGTATTCACTTCTCTCATCATCATAAAAACGTTCCGAAATGAAGATTCCTCGCAGGGTCTGTTCAATTGAAACCAAATTTTTTATTCGAAGTTCTTCCTCTATTTTTTCATCATTTTCCAGTAGTATTGATTCAATAGATTTAGCAATTTTTATCTCGATATTTTTAGCAAATTCGGAACGAGCTTGGTCATCCGATTCATTAAAATTAGAACCGGTACCGATACCAAAATAGTATTGTTCAACATTTTCTATTGGTCTTCCTTTCCTGTAAGTTTGTACCCATTCGGGAACTATGGATTGCGCAATAAGGCTGCCAGTAAAAAATAAGAGTAATAAGGAGAACAAAATTCTCATTTTATTATCCCGCCGCCAAGCAGTTGGTTATCTTTATAAAATACACCCGATTGACCGGGTGTAATAGCGCGTGTTTTGTTTTCTAATTTGATCAATAGAGAGTTATTTTTCTCCTGAATATCCTTAATTGGAATCGGACTGCTATTATAGCGGATCTGTATAAAAATTCCTGAAATATCTTCCGGTTTTTTACCGGCTATCCAGTTTATATCTTCAAGAGTAAAACTATCTGCTAATAAGTCATTGGGATCTTCCGTAACCACAAGTTTGTTATTTTTAATATCCAGTTTCATAACATATAACGGGCATTTCCATGGTGTATTCAACCCTTTTCTTTGCCCGATCGTATATAGTGCCAGACCGCGGTGTTTACCAATTACTTTTCCACCAGGCAAGGTAATGTCGTCCGGCTTGAAAACAATGTGATCTTTCAGAAAATCTTCGTAATGATCTTTGATAAAACAGATTTCCTGACTGTCTGCTTTGGAATGTATAGGAAGCTTGAGATCGGCAGCGATTTTGCGAAGTTCCGGTTTTTTATATTGTGAAACAGGAAATAGTGTTTTGGAAAGTTGAAACTGGTTTAATTTCCAGATCATGTAAGTTTGATCTTTAGAAGCGTCTTTTGGAATAAAAATCTTGAATTGTCCATTCTCTTCTTTGATCTGAATGTAATGTCCGGTAGCAATTTTATCAACACCTAATTTGAAGGCAGCTTCCATGAATTTTCCAAATTTAATGGTTGGGTTGCAGATAACACAGGGATTTGGAGTACGACCGGCAGAATATTCTTCTATGAAATTCTTTTCAACAATTGCTCTAAAATCCTTTTTCAAATCCACAACAAAATGTTTGATCCCGAGTTTAGCACAAACAGCTTTGGCGTCTTTTATATCTGCTTCTATTCCTTCATTTTTTCCATATCCGGATTCTAACGCATCGTATTGACGCATGGTCAGCCCGAAAACTTCATGATCTTCCTGTAATAATAATGCTGCTGCAACCGAACTATCGACTCCACCACTCATGGCAACTGCTATTTTCATAACATCCTCATCTCATATCTTTTACACTGAAATTGTATATTTCCCAATCTAAAACCGGATATCTAAAATTTAATATCAGATTATCCCTTAATTCTCTTTATTTCAGCGCCAAGTTTTTGCAGTTTAATTTCTATTTTATCATAACCTCTATCGATGTGATATATCCTGGAAATTGTTGTTTCACCTTTGGCAGCAAGTCCGGCTAGAACCAATGCGGCACTTGCTCTTAGATCTGTTGCCATAACTTTTGCGCCACTTAGGTTGCTTACACCATTTACAACTGCAACATGTTTTTCTAAGGATATATCGGCGTCCAATCTATTAAGTTCAGCAACATGCATTAATCTATCGGGAAAAATTGTGTCTTCAATTCTGGATTCTCCTTCAGCAAGTGTCATCAAAGCCATGAATTGCGCTTGCAGATCAGTGGGGAAATCGGGATATGGATATGTAACAATATCAACCGGAAGTATTGTAGAAGGTGGAATGATCTCGACCCTGTTCTTACCAATATTCAGTTTGCAGCCGGCTTGGATAAGTCTATCTAAAAGTGATTGAATATGTTCGGGAACACAATTTGAGATAGATATTCTGCTTCCGGTTATTGCGCCGGCAATAAGAAAAGTGCCGGCTTCGATTCTATCAGGCATCATTTCGGTTTCTATCGGATTAAGTTTTTTTACTCCGGTTACTTTAAGATGAGATGTATCTTTTCCCTTTATTTTTGCACCCATTAATATTAAACAATCTATAAGATTTCCAATCTCGGGTTCTTTTGCAACATTGTGTAAATGTGTTGTGCCGCTGGCAAGAGCTGTTGCCATAATGGTATTTGCCGTAGCTCCCACACTTACTTTTTCAAATCTTATTTTAGCTCCTTTAAGGTTCTCGCAGGCAGCATTTATATAACCGTGTTCAATTTCGATCTTGGCACCAAGTGCCTCCATTACCTTCAAATGAAGATCTACCGGACGGGTACCAATTGCACATCCTCCCGGAAAAGAAACTCTTGCTTTTCCGCATCTTGCCAACAAGGGTCCCAACACATAAATCGAAGCGCGCATTTTACTTACCAGTTCGTAAGGTGCTTCATAATAATCGGCATGAGTTGTATCGATACTTAATGTCTCATTTTCGTATTCTACACGAGCTCCCAAAACCCTGAGAACATGTGCCATCATTTTAATATCATTCAGGTGTGGAACGTTGTGTAAAATTGATTTTCCCTTTGTTAAAAGTGCTGCCGTCATAATTGGAAGAATGGCATTTTTGGCACCACTGATCTTAACATCTCCTGCTAATTTCTTGCCGCCGGTTATTATAAATTTATCCATATATCCTCATCATTCTATGTATTAAATATTCTCATAATCCTATCAAAGCCATTCAAATCCTTGAAAACTCGAATATTACAAAATCCGTTCTCTTTGGCAATTTCAATTATCTTATCAGCCTGATCATATCCTATTTCAAAATATATCTTACCCGATTTCGTCAAATGTTCTTTTGCATTCTGCAATATTTTTTCATAAAAATAAAGACCATTATTCTTAGCTTGAAGCGCAGATTTTGGTTCATGATCCTTTATCTCTTTAGATAACTGTTCGTATTCAGTCTGGGAAATATAAGGAGGATTAGAGACGATGATGTCATATCTACCGGTAACATTTTCAAAGATGTCGGAATGGAAGAAATTGATCTCGACATTATTAAGATCAGCATTTTGCTGAGCTGTTTTCAAGGCAGTTTCTGATATATCGACTGCATCGATGGTTTTAGCGTTCAAGTTCTTAGCCAGAGCTATTGCAATTGCACCAGAGCCTGTTCCGATTTCCAGAAGACTATTTACTTTTTTCTCTTCATTGATAATTTTTTCTACCAGCAATTCTGTTTCGGGGCGCGGTATCAAAACGCTGTTACAGACTTTGATCTTATAACCATAAAATTCGGTTTCACCCAGAATATATTGGAGAGGTTCGTGTTTTTCCCGACGTAAGGCAATATCTAAAATTAAATTACTTAGAGTTTTTGAGATCTCTTTTTCCAAATGAAGATAAATATCAAGTCGTTTCATTTTGAGGACATGAGAAATAATAGTCTCTGCATTTTGTTTCGGACTAATTATATCATTCTTCTCAAATTGTGTAATTAGCCAATTCAATAATTTCCGAATCGTCCATGTTCTCAAATTATCTCCTAATAAAATAAAAGGCTCACTCTACAGAATGAACCATTAAAAACTGTGTGACAAAAATACTGTTAGAATCCTCTAACTTTTTTTAGTATTTTTTCTTGAATATTAGCAGGTGTTTTTTCGTGTTTGAGGTATTCCATTGAATAAATAGCTCTTCCCTGTGAAATAGATCGTAATCTGGTAGCGTATCCAAATAATTCGCTCATGGGGATATGGGCAATGATCTCCTGTTTCTGGTTAGAATTTCTAATATGCTCGATCCTGCCGCGTTTAGCATTGATATCTCCAATTATTTCTCCTACAAAATCTTCAGGAGAGATAATACTGAGCAACATTATCGGTTCCATAATAATTGCTTTAGCCTTTCTAAGACCGTTATTTACAGCAATGGAAGAAGCAATGCTGAAAGCAGTTTCGCTGGAATCAACTTCATTGAATTTCCCATCAATAAGCTCAATTCTAACTCTCTCTATCGGACTGCTCATTAAAGGACCATCCAAACATGCATTTAAAGAGCTGCTTTGAATTGCTTTCCAGAACTCTTTAGGAATAACTTCCGGATCTATTGAATTTATAAATCTATTCTTTTCTCCTGGTTTTAGTTCATCAAACTCGAGAGGGGAAAGTTTTAATTTAACAACGGCGTAATGACCTTTTCCGTTCATCTCACGAATAAACTCTCCGCTTGTTATCACTTTATTTGTAATAGTTTCACGATAGGCAACTTGTGGATTTCCAACGTTTGCATGAACATTAAACTCACGCTTTAGTCTATCGATAATAATTTCCAGATGCAGTTCGCCCATACCAGAAATAAGTGTCTGACCTGTATCTTTATGCTGGGAAACTCTAAAGGTCGGATCTTCTTCTTCCAATTTTTTTAAACTAATATCCAGATTATCTTTATCCGCTTTTGTTTTTGGTTCAATGGCAATTGAAATTACCGAATCGGGAAAGGTGATTGGTGCGAGAAGTAAATCCAGATCTTCAGAGGTAAGGGTATCACCGGTCTTAATATTTTTAGGACCTACCAATGCAGCAATATCGCCTGCTTCCAATTCAAAAATATCCTTCTTCTTGTTGGAATGAACCTGCAGCACGCGGGAAACACGTTCTTTCTTGCCGGATGTTTGATTCACAAGTGAATTTCCTCGCTTTATTGAACCGGAATAGACTCTTATATAAATGAGTTTTCCAACATATTTATCAACCTGAACTTTAAAAGCCAAAGCAGAGAAAGGTTTATTACGATCCGGTTGAACAAGAATTTCTTCAGCACTGTCACTTTTTGTGCCGATCGCAGGAGGAACTTCAATGGGAGACGGCAGATAATCAATGATAGCATCCAGTAGAAGCTGAACACCTTTATTCTTGAGAGAAGACCCGCATAATACAGGAACAAACTGATGTTCGAGTACACCTGTACGGATGGCTGAAATGATCTCCTGCTCCGATATTTCTTTCTCCTCAAGATATTTTTCCATGAGTGTATCATCGAATTCGGTGATATGTTCCAAAAGCCGGTTTCGCATGTTTTCAGCATTTTCTAATAATTCATCGGTGATCTGCTTAGTGTGATATTTTAGACCCATTGTTGACTGATCGAAATAGACAGCTTTCATATTTATAAGATCGATGATGCCTTCAAAATTGTCTTCTTGTCCAATTGGGAGTTGAACAGCATGTGCATTTTTAGTAAGGCGGTCATGGATCATATCGATAACGTGTTCATAATCTGCACCCGATCTATCCATTTTATTTATGAATGCTATACGTGGAACATTATATCTATCTGCTTGATGCCATACTGTTTCCGATTGCGGTTCAACGCCGCCTACTGCACAAAATATTCCAATAGCTCCATCTAAGATTCGTAAAGAGCGTTCAACTTCAGCAGTGAAATCAACATGACCGGGGGTATCGATAATATTTATTTGTTTCTTTTTCCAAAAACAGGTAGTAACGGCTGAGGTAATGGTAATTCCGCGTTCTTTTTCCTGTGCCATCCAGTCCATTGCGGCATTGCCGTCATGAACTTCACCCATTCTATGAATGATGCCGGTATAAAACAATATCCTTTCGGTTGTTGTAGTTTTACCGGCATCAATGTGAGCCATTATGCCAATATTACGGATTGCAGATAAATCTCTGTTTTTTGACATAAGGCGGGTTTCTTTTTAAACTCTAAAATGAGCAAATGCTTTATTAGCTTCCGCCATTTTATGAATATCTTCGCGGCGTTTTATGCTGGCGCCCTCTTTTTTATAAGCAGCCAAAAGTTCGCCTGCAAGGCGTTCAACCATAGTTTTTTCAGCTCGTTGTCTGGCGAAAGAAATAATCCATCTATATGCCATAGCCTGGGCATTCTTTTTATTAACTTCTGTAGGAACTTGGTAATTTGAACCACCAATACGACGTGAAACAACCTTGATGAGTGGTCTCACATTATCTACTGAAGTAAGGAATACGTCCAATGCAGGTTCGTTTGTCTTCTTTTCTATAATTTCTAATGCTCCGTAAACTATCTTTTCTGCCAGACTCTTTTTACCTTCTTTCATAACAGCATTGATAAATTTACTTAGAACAATACTCTTATATTTTGGATCAGGATATATTTCTCTTTCAATTGCTTTTCGTCTTCTTGACATCTACATCCTCCTAATTTTTAGGTCGCTTTGTTCCGTATTTCGAACGTGAATGAATACGACCATCAACACCTGCTGTGTCAAGAGCACCACGAACAATATGGTATCTAACACCAGGTAAGTCTTTAACTCTTCCACCACGAACGAGAACGATACTGTGTTCCTGCAGGTTATGACCTTCTCCAGGAATATAAACTGTTACTTCTGCACCATTTGTAAGACGTACTCTGGCAACTTTACGAAGAGCTGAGTTCGGCTTTTTTGGTGTTGTTGTGTAAACTCTTGTACACACACCTCTTCTTTGAGGGCAGGAACCGAGAGCTCTATTTTGTTTTTTCTTCTCGATCTTCTTTCTGCCTTTTCGTATCAACTGATTAATTGTCGGCACTATTTCCTCCGTTTTATTTACTAGAAATCAAGGATATCATCAAGCGATTCTTCTTTTTCCTGATGAGCGAACTCTTGTATGATCTCGGTAATTGATTTACCTTCATCAATAGCTTTCTTCACCTGGTTATTATAGAACTTGGTTCCTGTACCTATCGGAATTCTATGACCGATAATAATACTTTCTTTAAGACCTTCAAGATTATCCACTTTACCTTCAATGGCTGCTTGAGTAAGAACTTTTGTGGTCTCTTGGAACGAAGCTGCTGAAAGCCAGCTTTCTGTTAACAGCGAAGCTTTTGTAATACCCAAAAGGAGTTGCTCAAAGGTAGCTCCTTCGCCACCCTCTTCTTCAATACGCATGTTTTCTTTATTAACTTGATTTCTATTTACAATTTCTCCTTCCAGGAACATGGTATGTCCCGGATTGAGTATTTTAACTTTTTTGAACATTTGACGAATGATCACACCGATGTGTTTATCATCGATTTTCACACCCTGTTTTCTATAAACTTCTTGAATTTCATTAACAATAAGCATCTGTGCTTCAGTGATACCTTTTGCTTTAAGAATATCATGAGGATCGAGGGGACCACTTGATAGAGCGTCACCACTTTCTACTTTATCACCTTCGTGAACGATGATTCTCTTTCCAGGGGGAATGATATATTTTTTCTCTGTTTCTTCTCCAGCATTAATGTAGATCACACGGCCGGATTTTGAGAGATCTCCAATAGAAACTAATCCGGCGATTTCAGAGAGAACAGCTTTTTCTTTTGGTACTCGAGCTTCAAACAAGTCTTGAACGCGGGGTAAACCACCGGTAATATCACTTTGTTTTATAGTAACACGTGATGATTTACCGAGTACATCACCCGGATATACATAAATACCATCTTCTATCTCAACCATTAAACCAGATTGGATAGGAACAAGAATTTGTTTACCCTTTTTTGGAATGATCTTGAATTGAGCTTGAAGTTTACGGTCTTTTGATTCGATAATTGTGATCTCTCTTGAACCTGTCAGTTCATTGAATTCTTCTTTGTAGGTAATATCTTTTATGAAATGTTCGAATTTAAGTTCACCTTTAGCAGGAGCGATAAGTGGATTATTATAATGGTCCCAACTGAACAATTTAGTATTCTTAACAATTTTTTGACCATCCTGTACAAAAATAGTAGCAGCATATTCCACTTTATATGATTCCAATTCGGAACCATCTTCGTCGCTAATTATTTTGATCTTTCCGAAATAACCACTGGAAATAAGTTCGTTAGATCGGTTAATAACTGTATTCATTTTCTCAAATTTTACAAAACCGTCAGTGATTGCAGCTACTTCTGCCAAATCCACATCGGTACTTGTTGTACCGCCAATATGGAAAGTACGAAGTGTAAGCTGGGTTCCAGGTTCTCCAATACTTTGTGCTGCGATTACACCTACCGGTTCACCAATGGTAGATGGTTTATTGTTTCCCAGGTTTCTACCGTAACATTTTGCGCAAATTCCATTTTTAGAATCACAAGTTAATACGGATCTGATCCTTACAGAATTGATGCCGTGATCTTGGATGATGTGAGCCATTTCATTTGTGATCTCAGAATTTGCAAACACGATAATTTTTTCAGTAACCGGGTCGATAATATCTTCAGCAGTTGTTCTACCTTTGATCCTTTCATAGAGTGATTCTACTGTTTCCAATCCTTCTTTAAGTGCGCTGACGTTAATACCCTCAATAGTTCCGCAATCTTCACTCGTTATTACTGCATTCTGAGCAACATCTACAAGACGTCTTGTAAGGTAACCGGCATCAGCAGTTTTCAATGCTGTGTCAGCCAGACCTTTACGAGCACCGTGAGTAGATATAAAATATTCAAGAACTGTAAGACCTTCCTTGAAGTTAGATTTAATTGGAGTTTCAATAACTTCAGCAGTACTTTCGGAAGAACCACGTGAAGGTTTGTCCATCAAACCACGAAGAGCTCCAAGTTGCTTGATCTGGTCTTTACCACCACGAGCACCGGAAAGATACATCATGTTTATCGAGTTAAAACCGCTTTGATCAGCTTCCAATTCCTTCATAAGAAGATCTGTAACTTTTTCAGTAGTTAATTTCCATTTGTCAATAACACGGTTATAACGCTCTGTTTCAGTGATTTCACCATTCATATAGCTTTCTATTATCTTAGCTACTTCTTTTTCTGTTTTAGTAATATATTTATTTTTATCTTTTGGTGAAATAACATCACTGGAACTGAATGTGATTCCCGCTTTTGTTGCATATTTGAAACCGAGTTCTTTTATGCTATCAAGAAATATTGCTGTTCTGGCTTGTCCAATAGTCTCATAGCATTCCATAGAGAGGTCATTCAGTTTACCTTTTGTAAAAGTGTAATTTTTAAAAGAAAGTTCAGGAGGAAGAATCTGATTAAAAATTACACGGCCAATAGTTGAAGTAATTATCTTCCCATCAATAAGGACGTTGATCCATGTATATAAGTCTAAATCTACTTTTTCTGCGATATGTCCTTTCTGGTTTTTTAAATGATCTTCCTGCTCATAAGCAAGTATAACTTCATCAGAAGAACTGAAATATCTCAATTTCTTTGGATCTTCCGGTTCTTTATATTTTAAAACAGTTAAATAATAATTACCCAGAACAATATCCTGGTTGGTTGCCATTGCCAATTTACCACTTGCCGGAAGTAACAAATTTCTGGTTGATAACATAAGAACTCGTGCTTCCATCTGAGCTTCATTGGAAAGTGGTACATGAACAGCCATCTGGTCACCATCGAAATCCGCATTATAAGGGATACAAACAAGTGGATGGAGTTCTATTGCTTTTCCTTCTGTAAGTACCGGCATAAATGCCTGAATACCATGTTTGTGCAATGTCGGCGCACGGTTTAGAAGAACTGGATATTCTTTGATAACCTCTTCCAGGATCTTCCAAATCTCAGGACGTTTCTTTTCAATTAATTTCTTGGCTGTTTTTGCTTTCTCAGCTTCACCGATTTTTTCCAGTTTTTCGATGATGAAAGGTTTGAAAAGTTCAATCGCCATCTCTTTTGGTAATCCGCATTGATGAAGTTTAAGATTTGGTCCTACGGTAATAACAGAACGTCCGGAATAATCCACACGTTTACCAAGCAGATTCTGACGGAATCTGCCGCTTTTACCTTTAAGCTGATCAGCAAGAGCTTTAAGAGGTCTGTTACCTCTCCCTTTTACAGGTCTTGATTTACGGGAGTTATCGATAAGAGCATCTACAGCTTCCTGCAGCATACGTTTCTCATTTCGCAAGATCACTTCTGGTGCATTAATATCGATAAGTCCGCGAAGTCTGTTATTACGAGTAATTACTCTTCTATAAAGTTCGTTGAAATCGGCTGTTGCAAATCTGCCGCCGTCAAGTTGAACTAAAGGTCTGAGTGTTGGCGGTAAAACAGGGAGAACTTCCAAAACCATCCAGGCAGGATTATTGCCTGATTTACGGAAAGCATCAATAACTTTGAGGCGTTTAATGGCTTTCTGTTTCTTCTGTATGGAAGTTTCCATCTTGATGATCGTACGCAAATTCATCGCTTCATCTTCAAGATTGATCTGTTCAAGCAGAACTTTAATAGCTTCTGCTCCCATCAGTGCAACAAAATCTTCTCCAACACGATCTCTGATCTCATAGTATTCATCAACATTTACCAGTTCTCTCTCTTCATAATCGCTATCACCCGGATTGAGTACAATGTAGGATTCGTAATAGAGAACGCGTTCCAGTTTGCTAACCGGCATATTAAGAAGTGTTCCAATTACACTTGGCATACTTTTTACAAACCAAATGTGAGAAATTGGAACAGCTAATTCAATATGACCCAAACGTGAACGACGTACACGTGAGGTAGTTATTTCTACACCACAACGGTCACACACAGTATTTTGGAAACGCTTTTTCTTGTATTTTCCACAACTACATTCGTAATCCTTTTCAGGACCAAATATCCTTTCGCAGAAAAGACCGCCTTTTTCAGGTTTAAGAGTACGATAATTCAGAGTATCCGGCTTTGTAACTTCACCATAGCTCCATTCACGAATCGAATCAGGAGAAGCAATTTTAATTCTTAATTTATCGTATTTTTCTATTCTTTTATCTCGTTTAATTTCTCTAATCACTTATAAACCTCCATTATGTTTCTTGTCTGCAAGAAACTCAACGTCAAAGCAGAGGGATTTTAATTCACTCACCAGTACATTGAAAGATTCAGGGATGCCGGGTTTCGGTGGATTCAAGCCGCTTGTTATAGCCTTGAATGCATTAGTTCTACCTTCAACATCGTCACTCTTGATAGTCAACATCTCTTCCAGAAGACGGGAAGCTCCATAAGCTTCGAGTGCCCATACCTCCATCTCTCCTAATCTCTGACCACCATGTTGAGCTTTACCACCCAAAGGTTGCTGTGTGATAAGTGAATAAGGTCCAGTAGAACGGGCATGCATTTTATCTGTAACCAGGTGATTAAGTTTAAGCATATACATGATTCCAACCGTAACTCTTTCTTTGAAAGGTTCACCTGTTTTTCCATCATAGAGTACTTGTTTTCCATCCATATCCAATTTAGCTTTCTTCATTGATTTATCAATATCAGCAAGAGTAGCACCATCGAAAACCGGAGTTTCAAAATGAATGCCAAGTGTTTTGGCAGCCATACCAAGATGGGTTTCCATAATCTGACCGATATTCATACGGGAAGGTACACCAAGCGGATTCAAAATAATATCGATTGGTACACCATTTTCCGTATAAGGCATATCGGCTATCGGACTAATTCTGGATATTACACCTTTATTTCCGTGACGACCAGCCATTTTATCACCAACTGCTATCTTGCGTTTCTTGGCAATATAGACCTTAATCATTTTGCGAACACCATAAGGAAGTTCATCTCCATGTTTAAGACGTTCTTTAGCTTTCTTGAAAATATTATCACTTACTTCATAAGCTGTTTTAGCTTTCAGGATGATATCATTGTATATGGTTTGATTCATCTCAGTGTCTTCCACCAGATCATAATCGAGATTCAGACGCTTGAAATTGATCTTTTTCAAATCATTTTTGGTAATCTTTTTACCGGAAAGGATAAAGAACATATTTGTTTTTTCATCAACGATGTTCTTAGCTGCATTTCCAATAAGAATTTTCTCCAGTTTATTTTGGAGATATTCCTGGATTTTCGTCCGTCTGTCTTTATGTTCCTGCTTGATGCGTTGAAGAGATTCCAGTTTTAATTCTTGATCTTCAAATTCTTCTGTAGATTCAAGACGTGAGAAAACTTTTACGTCAATAACCACGCCTTCCATTCCCGGTTTTGCCTTAAGTGAACTATTGGTAAAATCTCCGGCACGATCACCAAAAAGAGCACGCATAAGATTCTCTTCAGGGGAAGGATCAATATCTACGTTTTTCGGAGTTATCTTTCCAACAATGATATCACCGGATTTAACAACAGATCCAACTCTTATAATACCGGATTTATCCAAGTTTCTAAGAGCTTTAATCGGAACATTAGGAATATCGTAAGCAAGTTCTTCCTTTCCATTTTTCATAATACGGACAAGAACTTCATGCTCCTCAATATAAACTGAAGTAAGGATGTCTTCACGAGCAACTTTTTCACTGAGAATAATAGCATCCTCATAATTATATCCGTACCAAGGCATGAATGCAACAAGCATATTGCTTCCAAGTGCTAATCTGTTATCAATTATTGACGGACCATCAGAAATCAGATTTCCTTTTTTTATCTTATCACCTGCTTTAACAGATGGTCTTTGGTGAATGGATGTATCCTGATTTGAACGTGAGAATTTTTTTAAATAAACACGATTATTAGTACCTATATCAAGTATACTATCATCAGGATTTTCTCTTTTTATGTCAATATAGGAGCTTGTAACTTTTGTTACCACACCATCAAAAGGAGCAATAGCAGTTGTGCCACTATCTTTAGCTATGATCTCTTCCATTCCTGTTCCAATAATTGGAACTTCCGGATTCATAAGTGGTACAGCTTGACGCTGCATATTCGATCCCATCAGAGCACGGTTTGCGTCGTCATGTTCCAAGAACGGGATCAACGATGCGGATGCTGAAACTATCTGTTGTGGAGACACATCAAGAAACTGAACTTCTTCTGGTTTAACCTGTAGAAATTCACCTTGATGACGGGCAAACACAAGCTTATCGGTAATATTAACATTTTCATCATAATTAACATTAGCCTGTGCAATAATATAATTTTCTTCTTGATTTGCATCAAGAAATTGAACTTCAGATGTGATCTTACAATTTTCTACTTTAATATATGGTGTCTCTAAAAATCCCAGTTCATTTACTCTTGCATACATAGCCGGTGAAGAAATAAGACCGATATTCGGACCTTCAGGAGTTTCAATAGGGCAGATGCGTCCATAATGAGAATAATGAACATCTCGTACCTCAAAACCGGCACGTTCTCTGGTAAGTCCGCCCGGACCAAGAGCAGAGAGTCTTCTTTTATGTGTGATCCCTGTTAATGGGTTTGTTTGTTCCATATATTGAGAAAGCTGACCTGTAAGGAAGAATGACTGCACAACAGCGATAAGCGCATTACTATTAATAAGGTCGTGAAGTGTAACTTCATCAGGGTTAGCTATCGACATTCTCTCTACGGCAGTTCTGGCAACACGGGAGAGACCAATGTTGTATTGCTCAGCGAGGAGTTCTCCAACAGTTCTCACTCTCCTATTTGCCAGATGGTCAATATCATCAATTTTATCTTCACCTTTATATACGGCAATCAATTTATCGATGATTGCAATAAGGTCTTCTTTTGTAAGAACGTGAATGTTGGAATCAATGTTTAAACCTAAGCGAGTATTAAGCTTATGACGTCCAACTTTACCAAGGTTGTATCTTCTTTCATTAAAGAACATCCTGTTGAAAAGTTCTAAAGCAATTTCGTAGGTAGGCTCTTCACCCGGGCGGATAAGCGTATATATTTTCTTTAATGCTTCTTCCTGGGTTGTTGTTTGATCTTTAGCGATAGTTTGCTCAAGCATTTTTCTGGTGATCTCAAATTCAGATTTTATAACATCTATTTTTTTAATTCCACCTTCGATCATCGCTTCGATCTCATCATTCCCGATTTCACTGCCGGCATCAAAAAGGATTTCACCGGTTTCACTGTTCATAACATCAGCAAAAAGGAATCTGTCTTTAGCTTTTTTAACATCGATTTTTTCTTTTTCATAGAAATGATTTCTTAAATTGTCGTTTGTTGAAAGTCCAACAGCACGTAATAAAACAGTTGCCGGAAGTTTTCGTCTTTTGTCGATAAGCACAAAAAGGGCATCATAACTATCCATATTAAATTCGAGCCACGAACCATTATAAGGGATCAATTTGGCGGAATTTAATATCTTACCGCTTGGATGTTTTGCTTCTGAGAAAAAGATACCGGGTGATCTATGAAGCTGACTAATAATAACACGTTCAGCACCGTTAACAATAAATGTACCCTGATTTGTGATCAGAGGGATCTCGCCAAGAAACACATCTTGCTCGATCGTGCTTTTAACCCTTTTCTCACCTGTTTCTTTAAGAATCTCCTCATCATAAATAACAAGTCTCATTCTGGCTTTAACGGGTGCTTGGTAAGAAAGATTTCTTTCGATACATTCATCGGTAGAGTATTTTTCTTTAAGTACTATATAATCAATAAATTCGAGAAAGTAGATACCTTTTTGGTCTTCTAACGGGAATATTGATTTAAGAACAGCTTGGAGTCCTTCTTCGTAACGTTTTTGCGGATGAACATCTTTCTGAATAAATTGATTATAAGAATCAACTTGCATTGAAAGAAGATTTGGAACGTGTACGAAAGGAAGACCAGACTGTTCAGCTTTCTTTCTGATACGAGAAAAATTTTGAATTTTCAAAAGTTCATACTCCTTATTTCTTAGTGTACTAATATAATTTCATACAAATTTCTATCATTATAAATAAGGTAACGGAAGTGAATTTCAAGATTCACTTCCGTATAATAATTTTGTTGATTATTTAACTTCTACAGATCCGCCAGCTTCTTCAATTTGAGCTTTGACGGCTTCAGCTTCTTCTTTTGGAACACCTTGAACAACTGGGTTTGGTGCATTATCAACTAATTCTTTAGCTTCTTTTAAACCTAATTTTGTAATTGAACGCACAACTTTAATAACTTGGATCTTCTTTGCTCCAGAGCTAGTTAAAACAACGTCAAATTCTGTTTTTTCTTCAGCAGCTTCTCCACCGGCAGCAGCACCAGGTGCAGCAGCGGCTACTGGAGCAGCAGCAGTAATATCGAAGATTTCTTCGAGTTCTTTTACAAGTTCGGAAAGTTCGATTACACTCATTTCCTTAATAATATCAATAACTTGTTGCTTCTTGTCAGCCATTATATCCTCCATCGTATATATGTTTATTTATTTTCTTTTTGTTTGGCTATTGTGTCGACTGCATAGATAAATTTTCTTAAGATTCCGCTAAGTGCACCAACAAAGCCAGTGATAGGTGCGTTGAAACCTTGTAGAACCATTGACAATAGAACTTCTTTAGAAGGAAGATCAGCTAATTGTTCCAGTTGAGATATATCCATTATATCTTTACCAACTAAACCAATTTTGAACTTCGGGAAGTCCTTGTCGGTCATAATATCTTTTTTGAATTTGGCTAATTCTCTGGCAGCTGCTACTTCATCAACTTTTGAAATTGCAATAGCAGTTGGACCACTTAAATGTTCGTCAAATTCTTTGATTCCCAATTCATTAAGTGCTATTTTAATGAATGTGTTCTTTGAAATGAAATAATCAACATTTGCATTTCGCATTCTGTTTCGTAACTCATCAACTTCTTCTATATTGATCCCTTTATAATCAATTAGTACGATTGATTTTGCATTGTCGAGTCTATCTTTGATTACTTTTACTGCGTCTTGTTTGTATGCTTGTACCATAGTAAACTCTCCTACTGCTTAGCAAGCTTTGATATGCTTGTAACGTCTAATTTGATTCCGGGTCCCATAGTTGAAGTGATGTTAATTGAATTAATGAAAATGCCTTTTAATGCTGCGGGTCTCTCTTTAATAATTGCTAAAACGATCGTAAGTATGTTTTCTGTGAGCTGCTGTGGTGTAAAACTTAACTTACCGGCAATAATGTGGAGGTTTGAAAACTTATCTATACGATAAGTGATCTTTCCACCTTTTGCATCAGCTACTGCCTGTTTGATGTTCATTGTTACTGTGCCGTCTTTTGGGTTTGGCATAAGACTGCGAGGTCCTAATACACGTCCCAAACGACCGATCTTACCCATTAAGTTTGGAGTTGTAATCACAACGTCAAAATCGAACCAACCTGAATTGATCTTTTCGACGTATTCATCTACTCCAACAAAATCGGCACCAGCTTCTTTTGCTTCGTCAGCTTTATCGCCTTCAGCAAAAACAAGAACAGTAGAAGACTGTCCGCTGCCATTAGGCAATACTAAAGAGTTCCTGATTTGTTGATCTGCTTTCCGAGGGTCGACGCCTAAATTCATATGTAATTCAACGGTTTCATCGAATTTAGCTTTTGGATATTTCAAAAGCAATTCGATAGCTTCGTTAAGCTCATATTTCTTTGTTTTGTCGATCATCTCATGGGCTTGTTTGTACCTTTTACTAGTCATTAACACTCCTTATCGATAATCTCCTGCATAGGAACATTGTGATTTAGTCTTCTACTAAAACTCCCATGTTTCTTGCAGTACCTTCTATCATACGCATAGCACCGTCAATGTTATATGCGTTTAGATCTTTCATTTTTATCTCAGCTATTTTTCTTACCTGGGCATGTGTGATCTTTCCTACTTTTTCTATATGAGGAACTCCCGAGCCTTTTGCCAAGCCAGCTTCTTTCTTAATTAGAACTGCAGCCGGTGGGGTTTTGATCTCAAATGTGTAAGATTTATTTTTCTTAACGTAAATTACAACAGGGAAGATCATTCCAGGAGAATCTTTTGTTTTATCATTGAATGCTTTACAAAATTCTCCAATGTTGATTCCTGCTTGACCTAGAGCCGGACCTACCGGAGGTGCCGGAGTTGCTTTTCCTGCAGGAAGCTGTAATTTTACTACATGTTCAATATCTTTTGGTTTTGCCATTTTTTTCCTCTATTTACATAAGTTCAATCTGATCTATTCGAACTTCTACAGGTGTAACTCTTCCAAAAACAGTTACTTTAACTGTAAGTTTTTCCCTGTCATCATGCAATTTTTCAATAACACCTTCAAAATCACTAAATGGACCAGATGTAATTTTTACCATATCACCCGGGATATAGTCTACATTTTGTGATGTGGCTTTGTCGCGGTCGTCGATACCCAACAGACGGTTTACTTCAACTTCAGAGAGAGGTTGAGCTTTTTTCCCTGTACCCAGAAAATGAGTTACACTGGGAAGTCCAACAACAAATGAGTACAACTCAGGTGTTAGTTCTGCTTCAAGTATAACATAACTATTGAATAATTTCTTTTCACGTTCTATTTTCTTCCCATCTCTAATGTGAAACGTTTTTTGTGTAGGAATTAATATTTGCCCGATCTTATCTTCTAGGGTTGTACCTTTTATTCCTTTTTCTATCGCTTCTTTTATTTTGAATTCATGGGAAGCATAGGTGTGAACAACATACCACTTCATTTACTTAACCTTTAAATAATAATTTTCTTATTATAAACCCAAAACCGGTATCAACCAAAGATAAAAATATAGCTACAAATATTGACATAAGGATAACTACAGTAGTACCCTCTTTAATGTCATCTTTGGTTGGCCATGATACGTAAGACATTTCGATTTTAACGCTTTTGAAAAAACTAAATATTTTTTTAAACATATTATCTCTCTTTGTATCTCAACACTTGTACGCTGTGGCGTATTCTGTTGTTGATCTCTAATTTTTACGAGAACAGAATCTCGTGTTACCAAAATGGCAGGCCCGGCAGGACTTGAACCCGCAACCCCTGGTTTTGGAGACCAGTGCTCTACCAATTGAGCTACAAGCCTGCATTGTCATTTATCTGGTTTGCTTATGTTCAGTATGTTTTCTGCATTTCGGGCAGTATTTTTTATACTCAACTCTTTTAGGATGTGTTCTCCTGTTTTTCGTTGTAGTATAATTTCTGTTTTTACACACTTCGCAAGCTAATGTAATAATTTCTCTCATTTTCTCTACTCGATAACTTCGCCGACAACACCGGCACCGATAGTTCTTCCACCTTCACGGATCGCATATCGAAGACCTTTCTCCATTGCTATCGGTGTGATAAGTTCTGCTGAAATCGTTACATTATCACCAGGCATTACCATCTCTACTCCCTCAGGAAGTGTGATGGAACCGGTTACATCTGTTGTACGGAAATAGAATTGTGGTCGGTAGCCGCTAAAGAATGGCTTA
>JAUVLU010000054.1 GCA_030600585.1 Candidatus Cloacimonadota bacterium
GTAGGTGTAAGTAAGGCAAAAGCTGGTAACAGTATAGCTAAATTATTCGTTCTTGGTATTTTAGCTGGAGTATTTATCGGTTTTGCAGCACATCTTGCAACTACAGTTGGAACCGGTTGGACAATCGGTGGAACAGCAGCTTTGTTCGGATTAAAGAAATTCTTTATTGGAGCTGTATTTAGTGTTGGACTTATGCTTGTTATTATCCCGGGTTCAGAACTTTGGACTGGAAATAACCTGATGATGGTCGGAGCAATGAACAAAGATATAACATTTGGAAAAATGCTTCGCAACTGGGTTATCGTTTATCTCGGAAACATTGTAGGATCGATCTTTCTTGCCTGGATGATTGCAAAAATGAGTGGTTTGACTGGTGGAGCTGTTGGTGGATCTGCAATTAATATTGCATACGGCAAAGTAGCTGCTACAGTTGACGGCGGTGTTTCACACAACGTAATGTATTTCTTTAGAGGTATCGGTTGTAACTGGCTTGTATGTCTTACTGTTATGATGGCTATTGCATCGAAAGATATTGCTGGAAAAGTTCTGGCGATTTTCTTCCCGATCATGGCTTTTGTTACTTCGGGATTTGAGCACGCTATTGCCAATATGTATTTCATTCCTGCAGGAATTTTCTCCAAATCATTCGGTGGTGCAGTTGCAGCTTCCGGTAAAACAGTAGAAACATTAGCTACACTTAACTGGGGATCATTCTTCACACAAAACCTTATCACAGTTACTCTTGGTAACTTTGTTGGTGGTGGTATTTTCTGTGGAATGGTTTATTGGTGGATTTACGTAAGGGAATCAAAGTAGAATTATAAGATTATTACTGCCTCGAATTATCGGGGCAGTAATTTTTAAAAATATGAAAATTAAAAATATTTCAGCAGTAATTCTGGCAGGTGGAAAAAACTCCAGAATTAAACAGGAAAAATCCCTGATCAAAATAAAGGGAAATCACATTATTGATAAACAGGTGGAATTACTGGAAAATATATTTGAGAACATTATAATTGTAACAAATAAAGAAGAGATCAAAAGAAAATTTCCCAACCTCAAAATCGTAGAAGATGAATTTCAAAATTGTGGTCCTCTCGGCGGTATTCATGCTGCAATGAAAAATTCCAATACCGAATCTTTATTTGTATTCGCCTGTGATATGCCTTGTCTTGAATCGAGTATAATTCTTCGACAGATAGCAACTTACAGAAGTACAGCAACCGATATTCTTGTTCCACGGCATGAAGATGGAATCGAACCGTTACACGCAATTTATTCCAAAACGAATTTACCTTTTTTAGAGGAATGTCTCATTGCCGGAAGATATTCGGTAAGAAGTTTCTACAATAAAGTCAATGTGAAATATATCGATTTCGAGAAAAAATATATAAAATACTTTTTTAATATTAATACACACACAGATCTGAAAAAGATCATATAAATAGAGCTTCTTCAAAACCGGTATAAATATTAAACCTTTTACCTCTCGTAAATCCAATTATATATATTTTATATTCCCAGCCCAGACGAATAGCCTCAGAGGTTGGAGCAGATTGGGATACAATTGTTGGAATGCCAAGCCGAATACATTTCTTCACGATCTCCGATGAAATACGTCCGCTACAGATCAGATAGGAATCACGCAAGCGAACATCATTTTGCAAAGCCATTCCGGCTACTTTATCCACCGCATTATGTCTGCCGATATCATCAGCCGAGAAAGTGAGTTTATCATTTAAAATTAAACCTGCGCTGTGAACTCCACCGGTTTGTTTAAAAAGCACCGAATCGAGTTGAAATTGATGCATCTGACTTAGAATGCTTTCCGCATCTAACTTTATTTTTGGAAATGCTTCACTTCCGCCGGAAATAGCAGATGATAGAGTGGAACCGCATCCGGAAGTTTTTTCACCGGTTTGTAAAAATTTGATTATTCTTTCCTCAGGAATTTGCAATTCAAAATTTATATTCAGATCATTCCGGTTGAATTTATGTGAAATGATCTCTTTTTTACGCAACACAATACCTTCGGAAAACAAGAAACCAAAGGCAAGTTCCTGCAGATTTTCCGGTAAACATGCAATCGATACAAGCCGCTTGTTACTTACATTAATTGTAAATGAAATTTCCCGTGCTACGAGATCGGACAGCATTTCAAATTTGCCGTTTTTATATCTTTTTATTTCTTTTAGTGCTCTTAGATCATCCATTTTTTATCCTCTTTCTAATTGGAACAATTCAAATAAATAACCGATTATCTTGCAACTAATAAAAAAATCTGGACATAAAACTCATAATACATTACTTATAATTCGGGAGAATAAATAATAAATGGTTAAAGAATATAGTTTTATGGGTGGTTATCCAAATTTTAATATTACCCGTTACCTCGCTGATCACTATGATGATAACGCTTCTATTAATTTGCCGGGATATTTACCGGTTGAAATAAAATATAAATGCTCCGATAACACAAAAGGAATGTTTAAACTATCACCCCTTGAAAGTATTTATTTCTGTAAAAATGACAACGTTCACAATCTTAAATTACTTGAATATTTAATTGCCGGAAAAAACGGAGACGTAAATTCAAAACATCAAACTAACGAAATTATTAGAAAATTCATTAATTCTATACGAAACAATTACAAACAGTTATCTTTCTATGAGAATGATCATGTCGTACCATCAAATACTAAAGGAGATTATACAGAAGAACATATCAGTCATAAAGGGGTAATGCTGCTGAAGCTTATTCAGGAAGGTTATCCGGTTCCAGACTTTTGTATCCTCACCTCAAAATCATATCTGTTAAGTCAAAGTGAAAGAGAAAAATATGTACGGGAAACAGTTAAAAATCTGGAAAAAATGACTTCCCAGCAACTTGATTCGGAGGATAATCCACTGATTTTTGCCATTCGCTGTGCTATGCCATCATACATTCCCGGTGTGATGCCTACTTTTTTAAATGTTGGAGTAACAAAACGATCTTATAAAACCCTGTGTAAAATTCTTGGTAAAACAGCAGCAGGGAAAATATATCTGAACAATCTACAAACATTAGATTATCATCTTTTCAGTAAATTCTATGATCCGATCAAATTGGATAATGATGACATAAAAATCCATATTGAAGCTTTATATAATCGAATTGCGGCTCAAGATGAGAAACTACTCACAGATACCATGTACCAGGTATTATTCTTTGTGAAACGATCTCACGAATATTATGAGATCAATCAAGATCTTCTGCTTACTTTCTCTCAAAATGTAGAAAGATATCCGTCTCTTATTATGCAGAAAATGGTGTGGACCGTGCGTAATGAACAATCGCATCCGGGAGTTTTGTATAGCCGGCATTCTCGAACCGGTTTGGGTATTCAAATAGAAAGTGTACCAAATATTTTTGGTGAAGAAATCATGACCGGTTTAGTTAAAGCTGAAGATAATGAATTTTTTAACCGAGATTCTTTAAAAGAAAAATTCCCAGCCGTTTATCATTTTGAACCATTATTAGGTAAATTAGAGAAGAAACAAAAATCTCCTGTTACAATTGAATTTGCTGCTGAGTCAGATGGATATTCACATCTCTTTGCCATTTTGCAATTGAATAATTCTGAATTAACAGGCAGAGCAATCATGTTATCTGCTGTCGATCTATTCCAAAAGAAAATTATAAGTGCAAAGCGTTTAATAGCACTAATTAAGCCTTATCATCTCAATCAAATATTTTCTGAGCGAATTGAACGAACATCATTAGAAAATTTAAAGTTTTTTGGTAAAGGGATCTCTGTGTTACCTCGATCTGCAGTTTCTGCAGAAGCATACTTTTCTGCTGCATCTGCTCTGGAAGCAAAAAAACGTGGTGAAAAGGTTTGTTTTTGTAAGGAAAGTTTTGTGCCTACAGATACTATCGTTATGGGTGAGGTAGATGCAATAGTAAGCTTAACTCCCGCTGCAATACATGTTGTTACTGCTTGTAGAGGATATGGTGTTCCTGCTTTTTTGGATCTGGAAAAATTTGGAATCCAATTTAATAATAATAATTTGGTAAATAAAAATGGAGTAAGGATAACTGAGGGTGACTGGGTTACAGTATCCAGTAAGAAACAAAATATTTATTTAGGAAAGGCAAATTTTACTCCCGCCAGATTCCAGAAATATTTGGAAGGCAAAACGCTTATAATGAAACCCAAAGAAGAAAATGTTTTTATTAATATGGCTAAAGCCTACAAAGTATATAATAAAGTAGTAGAAAATTTGGAGTTAGATCAAATTTCAGAACTTGATGAGTTGATAAAACTTATTAGAAATAATCTGCGGAAAAAACCTGAGAAAGCTAAGAAAATTGTAAATTCATGGTTTGATTCTAACACTGAATATTATGTTGAACAGATATTACTGAGTGAACTTGGATCACATCAGGATCAGAATAAGATTTATAATGTTCTTACAATAAACAGAAAAGTCAAATTTTTTAAAAGAGCATTAAAATCCTGTCTGACACGTAATCTAAAAGGTTTTAGTGCCGGCTCATTTATGTTGGGAAGGTTCATTTGTAAAGAGCATCCGGTTGAATTTTGGAATGCTTTTAAAGATCATGAAATTGGATTTATGCTAAATGAATATATTCTTTTTGAAAAGTACTTAAATGTGCTTTATGAAGTTGGAGAGAGGGAAGTGAATAGAGCCAGAAAGAAAATTCTTAATGAAGGATTAGGCAATATAAGGGTTAAGCTGGGTAATGCAATGGTATTTATGCCTTTAAAACTTTCCATGCAGGATATCAATAATATAAAGTCGGTCATCAAATTAGAATATGATAAAGAAACAGTAGCATTAATTGAACTTCTTCAGCAACCTTTTGGATACTTTTTTAATTATGGTGCTAAATGGTCAATTAGCAGATTAGAAGAAATTTGTGCCCAAGCAGGAATTCCCGTCCCCACAAAAACAGATAGCTAATGAGCAGTTATGGTTTAATACTAAGAAAGTTATTTTACCTTCAATCCTTTTGTTGACAACAAATACAATCAACAATTTTGTAATCAGCGTTATGGAAGAAAGGCTTGAATACAGGGTATATACATATTCTGCGTATCTATTAAAAAGATTTGGAAAGAAGGTTTTCCGGGTAGGATTAAGTACAGGGAAAACATGTCCTCACCGCATAGAAAACGGTGGCTGTGTTTTCTGCAATCCACATACTTTTACTGGAGAATATCAATCTAAAGATCTTTCTATAAAAGATCAATACAACGATGCAATTCCCAGAATTAAAAAAGCATGCGGAGATGTTCAATTACTCGCCTATTTTCAAGATGAAACTTCAACTTATGGAGATATTGAATTCCTCAAAAGCAAATATAATCAAGCTCTTTCTCATCCGGAAGTTATTGGTTTGGTCGTTTCCACAAGAGCGGATTACATCGATGAAAAAGTATTAAAATTGTTAGCTTCATACAAAGTTCCGGTTACAATTGAAATTGGTTTACAATCGATTCATAATAGAAGTCTGGAATTTTTAAATCGCTGTCACACATTTCAGCAGACAGAAAGAGCTATAAAGATGTGTGGTAATGCCGGATTAACAGTTGGCGTGCATCTGATCATGGGAATTCCCGGTGAGACATTCGATGATATGCTGCAAACTGTGAAATGGGTATCTTCCGATAAATATATTAAACAGGTAAAATTCCATAATCTGGTAATTTACAAAAATACAAAATTAGCTGAAATGAACAATATTCCAATTTATACAATAGACGAACATATCCGAAATTTGGGGAATTTAATTCCATATTTGCGTGGGGATATTGTTGTTACTCGTCTGTTTACTTCCAATATTAGAAGATCTCAAATTGCTATTGGGAAATATGAAGGTAATAAAACCAAATGGATGAATTATCTTAGAAAATATTTATATAAGCATGATTTGAATCAGGGTGATGAAACCGATGTAAAATATGATTGTAGAAAGTTTTATAAGTAATTTGTAAAGATACCTCACCTTAATCCTCTCCTGAAGGAGAGGAAACTATTTGGTGAGAATATTCTCTCCTTCTCCTCGCAGGAGAAGGCTGGGATGAGGTGGATAAATAATTGGAGGAGAAAATGATCAATCCATACAAGGTAATTAAAGAGATCGGATTTGAAAGACTGGCGGGAAGTGAGAATGAACGAAAAGCAGCTAAAATACTGAGTAATTACATAAGTGAATTGGGATTTAAACCAAAATTTGAACCATTTGAGATTACTTCATTTGATACCGGCTCAGCAAAGATAATAGCTGATGGCAAAGAGTATTTTGCTCATCCGCATGGATTGAATGAAAATGCGATTATTGAGGGTGAATTGGTCTTTCTAGATAATTCTGATATTGTGATCTATAACAAAGGAGCATTTAAAGATAAGATCATTATGAGTTATGGATTTTCGCGTAAATTAGCACTAAAACTTGTAGAAAGCAAAGTGAAAGCTTATATTGGAATTGGCAGCCCGAACAAAAAAGCTAACAGTTCATCACACAGGCAGAAAACCTATAAAGATGGTTATGTAAATTCTGTGAATGTAACCCATGATGATGCTATAAAACTGATGAAAAAATCAGGTAAACATATTAAAATTGAAATTAAGCAGCAGGTTGAGAAAAGAACTGCGCAGAATATTATTGTGGATATTCCGGGAAAAGGATTCGATGAAAATCTTACTTTAGTTTTTGGGCATTACGACTCTGTTTCTCGCAGTCCGGGAGCTTCTGATAATGCAGGAGGTTCGGTCACACTTCTCAAAGTTGCGGAATATTTTTCCAAACATACCCCATTGCGTGACTTACGAATTATCTTCTTTTCAGGTGAAGAGTTAGGATTATTGGGAAGTCAAGCTTATGTGAAGCAACATTTAAAGGAATTGAAACAAAGAGTGAATTTTGTGGTGAATGTGGATGTTGCCGGAGATGATATCGGAACTGATCATTTGAACGTTATCGGCAGTAAGGAATTACTTGGTTATCTGGATGGAATTACCAAAGAAATCGGGATGGTTTTTAATAGTAAACTTGATATTTTCAGCAGTGATTGTATGCCGTTCACACCTTATGAAATCCCTTCTGTGAATGTATTCAGAGCTGGCGGTAAGGGCAGCAGTGGAATTCATACTCCCGATGACCATCCGAAATTTATCTCGAATAGTGGATTGGATAATACAATAAAAGCGACCTTAAACATTGTGGAAAGAATTGTGAATGCAAAAGTTTATCCTGTGAAGAAAGAGATCGATAAAAGCTTGAAAGAAAAGATAGAAAAATATTTATGGAATCTGAGTTATGAAAAACCGGAATTAGAGTGGGAACCGAAGTATAAGAAGTAGAATAGTAGGATTTAGCAACTAACAAAACGAACAATATTAATCAAAGTTCGAACGGTTCTAACCTTTGTATCCAAGCTCCGTCTTGTTAGGTGTTTTTTTTCTTTGCTCTAACCCAAAGGATGCCTTCTTGTCCTTGTTTATAGGATAGATCCCCATCGAAGAAAGGTGCATATAAATTCCCATTGGGTCTTTTATTAGATATTCGGTAGGATTGAACTTCCATGTTGTTCAGTAAATTTTCTTTAATGATTATCTCATTAAGTTGCTGAGGTTCGCAAGATGAAGCAGGTTCTTCCAAATTAAAACTGCCAATAAATTGTCCACCAGGTTTTAATACTCTCATTATTTCATTACACATTACAGAAAAATTATCAACATGATCAATAGCGTTTAGAGTGAACATAATGTCCACAAAGCCTGATGGTAAAGGGATTACATTTTCAGTTGATTTCAAATATATCATTCTATGAGAAATGATGTTGTCTGTGAATTCATCAGCATAATTATCTGCAAGTACATCAATACCAATTCTTAAAAGTGCTGAATTAGCCCAGACCAAACTACCACGAGGACCGCAACCAAAATCTGCAACAATTTTTCCTTTTAAAAAATTATCATTAGGTTCTTCTGCCATTGCTAACATTAATCTCTCGTAATTTGAATTATCGAATTTTCCGTTATCAATTTTGAGTCTACTTCGCCAAAAAGACAATTCGCCATCATTCTTTTTAATCAAACGATTTTTTAACGAACGGAGGATTTGTTTTAATGGCTTAGGAATCATTGCTTTTAGATTGCTTTTAATTAACATATAGTTTTCTCCAAAATATTTTTAATTTAATTTACAATAATAAAATTTAAAATCTATACTACTTTATTAAGTAATATATGACAAAATACAATAACTCCATCTTATTGTTTCAATTGACGATATAAGTTTTTTATATTTCAAATAACTAACTTATAAACAAATTTTAAAAAAAACCAACATACTTTTCTGTCAAATGTTTTTCTTGCTTAATAAAACGTAAAATATTACTTATCATTTCTAAATTAGATTAGATGAGGTGTAAAATTTGGATAATAAAATAATAGAATTAATATATGAGATCAATTAAATAAAAATGCAAATATTTGAAAGAAAAATACGTGAAATATTAATTAAGCAGAATATAGTTATTGCCCTCAGGTTTCTGCTTCTGTCAATAGCTCTTATACTGCTCACCTTCAATGTTTTTTTTGCAGTGTATTCACCGGTTTTAAGTTCTCAAGGTGCTCTATTTCTTTTTGCTATCAGTCTTAAAATATTTCTTGCTCTCGTCTTTATTTATCTTGTTCTTCAAGCGAATAGGGCATTTTTTTCTCATTTGGAAGCTGCCGGATACCTCGATAAGTTCAATCAAGACAAAGCTGATACGTACCAAAATGCATTTGAATTAAAAAGGGAACTTGGGGAAAGTGAAATATTAAAACGAATCCTTTGCAAAGCAGATGAGAAAGCAAAAGATCAGATAATAAAAACTGACAGGCATAAACTGATGCCGATACTTATTGTTACAATAATTGTGATATTTTTCTCAGGTTTGCTCTTCATCTTTAATTTATCACATTTCACAAAAGCATATACTTTTTTCAAATTAAAGGAACTGCCGCAGGCTCAACACAAAGAATTTGTAGAAGTTCTGCCCGGAAATCTTTCGATCACACGAAATTCCAAATTGGGAATAATGGTAGTTGATCCTGAGGTGGAAATCGAGCATAAATTCTTTTATAAGATCGAGAAGAACTGGCGTGAAGAAAAGCTGCTTAATCATAAAAAGATCTTCAATAATCTGGATTTCTCGTTTTCGTATTTCATAAAAACTCCATTTGCTGTTTCAGATACTTTTCAAATCACAGTTTATGAGCTTCCAATAATAGAAGATATCCAAATTCGTTATGAATATCCTGCTTACACAGGGATGAAATCAGAGATCCAAAAGAATGCAGGCGGAAACATAAAAGCACTTATTGGAACAAACATTATAATGAATATTACCGCCAATAATCCGATCGAACAGGCTGAGATATTCTTCTCAGATGGTGAATATAAAGAAATGGATCGCCTCGGCAGATCATCATTCCGCAGTGAATTTAAATTAGAGGATAATGAAAATTATCATTTCGGATTAGAAGATATTCTGGGAAATAGATCACGTAAAATTATAAGATCGATAACTGCAATTCCAGATATAAAACCTGAGATAAAAATAACCTCGCCGGGCAGAGATACTCTTCTAACGCAGAATATGCTGCTTCCGCTTTCTATATTTGCTTCTGATGATTTTGGACTGTGTGATATGAAGTTGCATTATTTCATCAATCATGATGATGAAATTATCGTTCCAATAATGAATACGATAAATTCTAATACAATCACGCATGATCATGTTTTTGATCTTAATAAGAATTTTATGATCCCGGGTGATAAAGTTACTTATTGGGTTGAAATATCTGATAATTCTCCACAAAAGCAAACTGTTTATTCTCAAAAATATACCGCGCGATTTCCCTCGATCGAAGAAATTTATAAAGAAATTGAAAGAGAAGAGAAGAAAAAATCCGATATTCTGGAAAAGACTTTAAGAAATTCTGAAGAACTTCAAAAGGAGTTCGAAGAAAAGCGTCGAGAGATGATGAAAAAAGACGAAATCAGTTGGGAAGATAAAAAGGAAATTGAAAAATTACTGAATAAGCAAAGTGATTTGAATGAAGATGTGGAAAAGGTTGCCGATGATTTTAATGAGCTGATGAAGAGACTAGAAAATAATAATGCTCTCTCTTCCGAGACTTTGGAGAAAATGAGAAAAATCCAGGAGTTAATGGAAGAAATATCGAATGACGAATTACAAGAAGCATTGAAGAAAATGCAAGAGAGATTGGAGAATATCGATCCGGAAGAACTGAAAAAAGCAATGAAAGATTTTAAATTCTCAATGGAAGATTTTTCCGAAAAATTGGAGCAGACTCTAAAATTATTGGAAGATATCAAAAAAGAGCAATCTCTACAAAAAGCACTTGAAATAGCTGAAGAAATGGAAGAGATGCAGAATGAGTTGAATAAGAAAACTGAGGAGAATAGCGAATCGAACGAAAAGCTGGCAGAACAGCAAAAGCAGATCTCAGAAAAATTGGATAATCTGACACAGCAGATGAAAGAAGCTGCGGAAATGATGGATGAGGAAAAAGACTCTGAACTTTTGGAGGAGATGAAAAAACTGCAGGAAATGATGGAACAGGATAGTCTCTCATCCGACCTTGAAGAGAGTATGGAAAACTTGGAGAAAGGGCAAATGCAGGAAGCTCAAAAATCTCAACAACAAGCTTCTAAAAAAATGAAAAAAATGAGACAGCAATTGCAGAAAATGCAGCAGTCAATGGCTTCCGGTATGATGATGGATGCTGCTGAAATATTGGAAAAGACAATTCAGCGATTGCTGATTTTCTCTCAATATCATGAAAAAACTTCCGGTATTTATTCTGATGATCCATTCTTAATTTTACCTGATGAGATCTCGATCTTCGAAAGTATCGATCTTACCATAAAAGAACTTTATCAAGTTCCAATGATAATTCTCGTTATAGGTCCAAAATTCATGTATGATGCCAATTTTACTTTTTCTTCATTCAGGGAGCTTTTCCAATATATTAATGACGCAAAAACTAATAAAGTGAAAAACTATCTGCAGGATATTCAGAAAGGGATAAATCTGATGATCTACGATCTGATGCAGGCAAGTAATAATATGCAGCAAAGTGGTGGTGGTGGAATGCAGAGCATGATGCAGTCTTTGCAGCAAATGGGTCAACAGCAAATGATGATGAATATGATGACACAGCAGATGATGATGCAGCTTTCGAAAAATGGAAAAATGACCAGTGATATGCGTAGTCAGGCGCAGAAACTTGCCCGTGATGAACAGCGGCTTGCAGAAAATTTAAAGAGAATGCTGCAATCAAATCCCGAAGCGCAAAAGCAGACTTCTGCCCTGAATAAGATCATCGAAGATCTTGAATCTATTGCACACGATCTGAAACGTGGAAGAATAAATCAAGAGTTGATTGATAAGCAGCAAAGAATCTTATCACGACTGCTCGATGCTCAGAGATCGATACATAAGAGAGAATTTTCTAAGAAGAGAAAAGCAGAAACCAGCGAGATGGAAGATTGGGATTTACCGGAAGAGATAAAATTAAAATTTGATAAAATGATAAAGAAAGCTCTCCTGCAAGAAGATTATAAAGATCTTCCGCAAGAATATCAGGAGTTGATAAGGGAATATCTTAAATTGCTGAACGAGAAGTATGAGTAACTCAAAGCTCCTGCTTTGAGAAAGCAGAAAGTAGAAAGTAGAAAGCAGAAAGTAGAAAGGAAAAAGGATAAAGTAACTCGATTTGTCCAGTCCTAAAATAGTTTACCATTTTTATCCATTTTTTCATCTAAAGCCTAAGCTACATTTAATATCTCAAAAGGCGTTTTATAACCTTTCGTAATAATAATTCTTTTATCATTATAAATTTTAATAGCATCTTTAACATAAACCAGAGCCTCATCAAAATCCCTAAATACTCTGTTTAAACCTAATTCATGTTTTAATATCCCATTAATTCGCTCAGCCTTAGCATTATCGTAGCATTTGCCTATACCTGTCATACTGGTTCGATAATTATACTGCACACCATGATCTGAATGATGGATTACAGATCTCTTGTTACAAAGTACCTTCTTTGCTTGGTACAGTGCCCGTAATGGACCTTTTGTACTTAAGTCTTGCTGCAGAGAATAACCCAGTATAGATCCTGAAAAATGATCTGATGTAAGAGATAAATATACAGGTCTTTTCTTAGTATGAAGATAAGTTATATCACTTGCAATTATTTCTCCTACTTCTTGAATAGGGTTATGAGATTTTACTAAATTAGGATATTTAGAACGCCTACCGGTACTGGTTATATATTTACGCCGATATACTGTTGAAAGCATGTTATGATCCCGCAATATATCAAAAAGCTTGTCTCTACCAATATTTATGCCATTTTCACCAAGCATGTATTGCAATTTGCGTACGCCTATATGATGCTGATCAGCTCTTTTTAATTTTACTTCTGAAATAACCTTATCTACCAGGCGTTGATAATTCTCAAAGTATTTTCTATGTTTATAAAAACCTTGTTTTGTATAATCAAACAACTTACAAATCCTTATCATATTCGCAGAGATATTATTAGCTTTCACTATTTTTCTGCATTCCTCGATGCAGGCGTATCTTTCTTTTTTTTTAGATCTAAACCATATTTCTTCTTAGCTACATTTACCGTCGCTTCCAATGCACAATTCTCTAGTATTTTATCACTCAAAGCAGCTTGTAATGATTGTATCTTGTCCTCTAATTTCTTGATTTTCTCCAAACTACCTTTATGATCTTTCAAATCCACGTATACCGTCTCCTTCTCCGGGGTATCAATACCATTCTCTCTCATCCACTTATAAACTGTAACAAATGATAAATTATAAATCCTTGAGATCTGGACGATACTCAATTTACCATTTCTCACTTCTTTCAATACTGCATCCTTAAAATGCTGACTATAACGATAATTTTTTATTCGCTCCTTCATTATAACTCCTGTAATAAGTTTTTGGTCAACTTATTTCAGGACGGGGCAATTTGCCCGATCGAGAAAAAGAATAGAATCCCTTGCAATTCCCTTTTAACAAAAGGGAAAGTGAGAAATGTCCAGTCCTAAATACGGTTGACACTTTTTTTTGTTTTTTCTCCCTAAAGTCCAACCTGCAGGTTGGACTTTAGGCTGCTTTTTTATTATCATTTTCATTATAAACTTCTGTAGGGGTTTTATAAGCAAGACTTAAA